>DATGCB010000001.1:0-15799 GCA_035312365.1 Eudoraea sp.
CAGGATCGTAACATCCTTATCTGCTGCCACCCGACGTTTTAGCTCCATTTTTTCATCATCCTGGCAATGGGCTATGAACAGTAGGCCTTTATGTCCCGTATTTATAAAATCATGATAGGTAACTGCCTCATTTAATTTTGGCAGAAAGGTTCTTAAAGACTGCTTCATGGCCGCCTGAACCACCCGTTCCATCCGATCCCGTTTGATCACCTTTCTTTCCGATCGCTCACAGATGATTGGCGTAATTTCATTGACCCCTATTTCTGTGGCTTTCTCCAAAAACCATTCAAACCTATCGTTCATTTTTGTCGGAGCTACGGCCAGATGCAGCCGGTGCATTTTTTGATGCTTTTTTTGAGTTTCGGTGATTTCGGCCCTGCACCGTTTGCTATCCGCTTCAATTATTTTCGCAAGGAACAGATATCCCCGGCCATTGGTAATCTGAAGTTCGTCCCCGATATTTTTTCTCAGAACCTTTACAATATGGCGGCTTTCCTCCGGGCCGAAAGAAAACTGTGAAATACTGCTGTCGAGTTGTGGGTTAAAGAAAAGCTGCATGGAATCACTTTTGAAGGCTTACGCGGCCAAATTAAAGTATTTCGGTTTATTTTCCGGGATCGGATTTCATCCAGATTTGAAAATTGCCATCCCTTTTTACCAGTTGAAATCCGCAACTGCTGAGAATATCCTCGCATTCAAGGGCTTCTTCCGCCGAAAGAATATTTACAAACGGATGCACTTCATAAAAGATCTTCTCAAATTTGGCAACATGTTCTTTACGATTTCGAAGGAGGTCTAATTCCCCGCCTTCAATATCCATGATCAGGGTATTGAATTCCGTACCGTGTTTTTTTCCAGGGCCGGGAAACTGGTACCCCGCACTTCAATTTTATGTCCCGTTTTTCGCCTGGTACTGCCACCCACAATAAGGTCGTGAATATAGAATTCATTTTTCTCCTCATGGGAAATGATACCATTTTCTATGGCGAAGCGACCGTCGTTTTCAACTCTGTTTTTTTCTATCCACTCGATCAAATTGGGGTTGGCCTCCAGGACAACATGTCGGTCCCTGTGTTCCAAAATTCGATTCGTCAGGCATGACACATAGCCCAGGCACGATCCTAATTCCAGTACTTTGTCGCCAGGCGAGAGGTACCGGGCCAGATGGGTAGCCTCTTCCTTCTCATATTTGTTTTGCAGGAACCTTCCTCTGAAAGCGATATTTGTCAAATGAAAGGGAACATGGATCGTTAGGCCTTTTTTTTTAAAAACTTTCTTAAAGAGTGTAAAATAAAGCCCTGCGGCATATAAGCCCGGGTTTCTGATCATTGCTTTTAATTCATTCATTTAAAGGGCTGTTCAGAGTTCAGTCATTGTTAAGGCCAAAATCTTATTGATTAGAAAGTTTCATTTTGGCATGTTCAATGCCCAGGGATATCCAGCTTAACAATTGTTCTTCTGACCGGATACCATCGGGAGAAACAAAAACAAATTCTTTCATAGGTCGATTCGTAAAATCCATGGGACGCACATGCCTTTTATTGAGTGCGGTGCCCATTCTCTCAGAAATCACGCGAACCATCAGTTCTTCCTTTACCACTCCCACGGTCATCTTCCCACCATATAAAAAGGCAATGCCCCCGAACATTTTCTTTTTGCTCAGGCGATCGGTTATATCTTTGGGGAACGCATTTAAAGCGATATCTATTCTATGTTCTAATGCCTCACTATATGCCATATATCAGTAATCCATAATTTCTCTGGCTGATCAGCCAATCGCATACCTGGCCTTTGCGCTGATCCTCTGATCGGTAAATTTGCCCTGAATATATTTGAGATATCCAACGATTCCTATCATCGCTGCATTGTCCGTGCAGTATTCCATTTTAGGGACATAGGTAATCCATCCCAATTGTTGTTCACATGCCTTCAAGGCTTCCCTTATCCCTGAATTTGCGGACACTCCCCCTCCGATGGCCACATGTTTTATACTGGTTTGCCGTACTGCTTTTTGAAGTTTCTCCATTAAAATCTCAATGATGGTATGCTGTATGGAGGCACAGAGGTCACGGAGGTTTTCGCCAATGAATTCCGGATTCTTTTTTGTCTCCTTCTCAATAAAATAGCGAATACTCGTTTTTAGACCGCTAAAGCTGAAATGCAACCCTTTTACCCTGGGTTTGGGGAATTGAAATTTATCGGGAGTACCCTCCCGGGCATAGCGGTCTATCAGAGGGCCTCCGGGATACGGAAGCCCCAATAATTTGGCGCTTTTATCGAACGCCTCGCCAATAGCATCGTCCAGAGTTTCGCCCAGGATCTCCATTTCAAAATAATCTTTCACTAAAACAATTTGAGTATGGCCTCCGCTAACGGTACATGCCAAGAAGGGAAATTCAGGTTTTTTGGACTCCTCATCTTCAATAAAATGCGCCAGGATGTGGGCCTGCATGTGGTTTACTTCAATCAGGGGAATACGCAACCCCATCGCCAGGGATTTGGCAAAGGAGGTGCCTACAAGGAGAGATCCCAAAAGGCCGGGTCCGCGCGTAAATGCTATGGCGGATAATTGTTTTTTGTCGATATTTGCTATGGCCAAGGCTTGGTGGACCACCGGAACAATATTTTGTTGGTGGGCTCGTGAGGCAAGTTCGGGGACAACACCCCCATATTCCTCATGAATCTTTTGTGTAGCCACCACGTTACTGAGCTTTCTGTTATTGCAGAGGACAGCGGCGGAAGTGTCGTCACAGGAAGATTCTATAGCCAGAATGTAAATATTTTGTTTTTCCACCGTGGTTTGGAACAAAAATTGGTTGTACAAAGGTAAAACATAAAGCCCTATCAAAAAACTGAGGAAAATATTGGTTAGAACGTTGTTGGCCATCCTGCTCATCTGCGTTTTGGCGACCATTATTTTATCCCTGCCTGCAGTCCAGACCCGTTTAGCCAAGTATGCAACGGAGACTATCAACAAAGAGTTCGGCACAAATATCAATATAGATCGCCTAAGGATTTCCCTGATCTCCTGGGATACCTCGTTACGCGGCATCTATATTGAAGATCACAAACAAGATACGCTGATCCATATTGAAGAGCTGACAACCTCCATCCTGAGCATGAGGAACATGGCCAATGGCAGGCTGGAGTTTGGGGATATTGAGATAGACAAGCTAAATTTTAAACTTAAGACCTACGAAGGTGAGAACGATACCAACCTGGGGTTTTTTATAGATAAGCTCGATGATAAAAAGCCCCGGGACCCCGGGACTCCTCCTTTCTATTTTGCCACCTCGGATGTGGAGATCAGGGATAGCCATTTCAGACTTATCGACGAAAATAGGGAGACCCATGAATCATTGAATTTTCAAGAGCTTAATATAAGCGCCAGGGATTTTGAAATTCTGGGCCCCGAAGTCATCACTAATATTGAAGCCTTGTCCCTGGACAGTAACAGGGGTATTACCCTGGAGAAGTTGCAAACCTCCTTTAAGTATACCAAGCAACAGATGCGGTTCGATTCGTTGAAAATTAAAACGCAGCAATCGAACCTTAAAGGGAACCTGGTCTTTGACTACAACAGGGAAGACTTTGCAAACTTTCTGAACAAGGTAAATTTAACGGCGGATTTTACGGAGTCCACGGTGGCTTTCGATGAAGTTAATTTGCTGTATGATCAGTTTGGACAAGGGAAGGAAGTCACTTTTTCATCAAATATCAAAGGGGTTCTGAATGATCTTACGGTTGCACAGTTATTTCTGCAATCTGATAATACAGGGATACGGGGTGATTTCAATTTTAAGAACCTGTTCAGTAATGAGGCCCCATTTTTACTGGACGCTGATATAAAAAATATCACTACGAGCTATTACCAACTCAGGGCTTTACTGCCCAATTTTTTGGGTACGCTCCCATCCTCCTCTCAGAAACTGGGCCAGTTTACTATCCGGGGGGATGCCCGGATAACGGAATCTTCCATCGATGCCAGGATCAACCTGAATAGTGCCATAGGGAGCAGTTATGCAGATCTCAACCTCACGGAGATCAACAACATTGACAATGCCAATTATAAGGGATTTGTGTCCCTGATCGAATTTGATCTGGGAGATTTTGTTGGAAATAAACGCCTCGGAAAAGCCACCCTCGATGTGAATGTCGAGGGGAAGGGCTTTGTGCAGAAAACACTAAATACCGAGGTAATCGGGGATATTTATGCGCTGAACTTTAATAACTATGAATACAATGATGTAAAGGTTTCAGGGGTATTGAAAGATCAGCTTTTTGATGGTACCCTGTTGAGCAATGATGACAACCTGAAGTTTAAATTTAAGGGACTGGCCGATTTCGGGAGTGCGAGAAACACGTTTAACTTTATCGCATCTGTAGATTATGCGGACCTAAAAACACTGAATTTTATTAAGGACAGCGTTTCCATTTTTAAGGGTGACGTGAGTATGGATATCACCGGCAACACCCTCGATGACATTGTGGGCGATATCAAATTTACCAAGACGAATTTTCAGAATGTCAATCAAACCTATTATTTTGAAGATTTTAAGATTGCCTCAACCTTTGATGCCGATTCACTGAGAACCATCGATATCAACTCTCCTGATATTATTACCGGTTTTATGAAAGGAAAGTTTAAGGTAAAAGAACTGGGTCGGCTTGTGCGGAATTCCATTGGTAGCATCTACACAAATTATAAACCTTTTGAGATCTCTGAAGGGCAGGAATTGGCCTTTAATTTTAAGATCTACAACAAGATTGTCGACGTATTTTTCCCGGATGTGAATTTTGGCCCGAACACCTTTATCAAAGGCCACATCATTGCGGATGAGGGCGATTTTAAACTTACCTTCAAATCTCCCAACATTGCTGCATTTGGGAACGAATTGAATAATATTGATGTTAAAATAGACAACAAGAACCCCTTGTTTAACACCTTTGTTTCGGTAGAAGATGTATCCACCATTTACTACGACGTCAGGGATTTCAACCTGATCAATACCACCCTGAAGGACACCTTGTTTTTTAGGACGGAATTCAAGGGGGGGAGTGAATACAATGATAGTTATAACCTGAACTTTTACCATACCTTCAACCAGGAAAATAAATCGGTGATCGGTTTAAAGACATCGGATATCAGCTTTAAGGGCAATACCTGGGTTTTAAACAAGGAAGGGAACAGGCAGAATAAAGTGATCATCAATCGTACCCTGGACAGCATCCAGATTGAGGAGATTGTGATGAACAACGAAAACCGGGAACAGATACGCCTTAAGGGCCAGTTGGCGGATTCTACCTACAAAGACCTGGAACTGCAGTTCAAAATAGTGTCCCTCAACAAGATAACCCCGGCTATAGATAGTCTAAAACTCACGGGTGAAATTAATGGAACCCTTAATTTATTGCAGAAAGAAGATGTTTATCTCCCCATTTGTAATTTGGATATTTCGGATTTTGGCGTGAATGGCATTGAGTTGGGAAACCTGGCTATTGGCATTGTGGGTAACCGCGACCTCACTGAATTTTCGGTGAATTCCCATCTTACGGAAAATGAAGTGACGAAATTTGAAGTGGTGGGGAAGGTAACCAATTACAATAATGAACCCAGGGCGAATTTGTTGGCCGATTTTAAAGAATTCAATTTGGAACCGTTCAGCCCCCTGGGGGAAGGGGTTATAACGAATATCAGAGGCAAATTAAATGGGAGTGCACAGATTACGGGGGATATTAAAAATGCCGATATCAGTGGCCTGCTGACCCTGAACGATGCCGGTCTGGCCATTCCCTACCTGAATGTAGACTATGATTTTGCCCCGAATTCCGTGGTCCGGTTGTTTAATCAAACCTTCGATTTTCAAAGGGTGAGGCTTACGGATATTGCCATGAATACAAAAGCCACCCTCGACGGGACCATTAAGCACTCGTTTTTTGATGATTGGTCACTCGACCTGGACCTGGACACCAACAACGACCGGTTCCTGATCCTGAATACCCTTTTCGAGGAAGAAATTCTCTATTACGGCACCGGATTTGTCAATGGTACAGGAAGAATATTTGGTCCTACGAACGCCCTGACGATCACCTTTGACGGTTCCACAGCCAGGGGGACCTCCTTAAAAATACCCATAAGTGATGTGGCATCGGTTGGAGATTATTCCTTTATAAATTTTATTGAAAAAGATGAGATTGAAACTATTGAATTGCAGCGCACCTTAAGGAATTATGAAGGGGTGGAAATGCAATTCGATTTAAATATCACGCCGGAAGCTGAGGTGGAAATTGTGGTGGACCAAAAAACTGGGAGTTCTTTAAGGGGGACCGGGGAAGGGATCTTGCTGATAGAGATCAATACCAATGGCAAATTCAATATGTTCGGGGATTTTGTAGTGGTGACCGGGGAGTATAACTATAAATTTGGGGGGGTTATAGACAAGACCTTTTCAGTGAGGCCGGGCGGCACTATAAATTGGGGTGGTGACCCCCTGGCGGCACAGCTGAACCTTGAGGCGGTGTATTCCACGAATGCCAACCCCGCGCCACTGTTGGATAATGCCGGGGTTACCAGGCGCATACCTACAGATGTGGTGGTGTCATTGACGGAACAACTGGAACGTCCTAATATCGATTTTAATATTGAATTCCCGGGAACGAGTTCCATTGTCAAGTCAGAACTTGAGTACCGGCTGCAGGATCCGCAGGTTGAAGAGCGAAACGCCTTTTTTCTCCTCGCCCAGGGAACTTTTGTCAATGAACAAACAGGACTGAATCAACAAGCAGTTACGGGGAATCTAATTCAAACCGCGTCTGGTTTACTCAACCAGGTATTGGGGGGAAAGAATGATAAATTCGATTTTGGGGTCTCATATGAACAGGGGTACCAGGATCCAAACAACGTCCAGACCGAAGACCGGATAGGGGTTACGGTTTCTACCCAGATCAGCGACCGGGTTTTATTTAACGGCAGATTTGGAGTTCCGGTTGGGGGTGTCAGCGAAACCGTTGTTGCGGGGGATGTGGAAGTGCAGGTCTTACTTAATGATGAGGGAACCTTAAGGGCAAAAATATTCAATCGGGAAAATGAAATTCAACAATTCCTGGCAGACCGGCAGGGATATACTCAGGGGATTGGGCTTTCCTATGAAGTAGATTTTAACAGCTTTAGAGAGCTTATGGGAAGGATCTTTGGCCGGCAGGCCGAAGAAGAAGTGGAACCAAAATCAGTACCGGACAGCCCGCCAAGTGCCGTCATGGGGAAAGACAGCTTGATACAATTCTTCCCGAAAAACAGAAAACTCCCTTAAACCCCATACAGATTGCCATTTTTGTTAATATTTTCGCGAAATTCAGATAATTGTTCAACGAAATCGGTTTCGTGTCCTCTTCGTTGCAAATAATCATGTGATTGCCTGCACTTTTTGCGATAAGTTTGTTAATTTCGCAATTCGATTTTTTTTAATGGCATCAGAAATAAAGAAAATAGCAGTGCTTACCTCCGGAGGAGACTCCCCCGGAATGAATGCAGCCATCAGGTCCGTGGTACGTGCCTGCGCCTATATGAAGGTGGATTGTATGGCCGTTTACAGGGGCTATGAAGGTATGATCGAGGGTGATTTTGTACCCATGGATGCACGGAGTGTTAATAACATCATTAACAAAGGAGGAACGATTCTTAAATCGGCCCGTTGCGATGAATTCAGGACCCAGGAAGGCCGTAAAAAGGCTTATGATCAATTGGTCAAAAATAAGATCGATGCCCTGGTGGTCATCGGGGGTGACGGGAGTTTCAGGGGCGCCCTGATCTTTAATAAAGAATACGACTTTCCGGTCATTGGAATTCCGGGCACCATAGATAATGACATTTTTGGGACACGTTATACACTGGGTTTCGACACTGCCCTGAATACGGTGGTTGATGCTATAGACAAGATCCGAGACACTGCCAGTTCCCATAATCGATTGTTCTTTGTAGAGGTGATGGGACGGGATGTAGGGCATATTGCGCTCAACGCCGGCGTGGGTGCGGGTGCCGAGGAGATTTTGATACCGGAACAGAATTTAGGGTTGGAACGTCTTCTCGAATCCCTTAAGAGAAGCAAAAAGTCGGGGAAATCTTCCAGTATCGTCATTGTGGCGGAGGGGGATAAAACCGGGAAAAATGTCTTTGAACTCAAAGAATACGTTGAAGAACACCTCCCCATTTATGATGTACGGGTCTCCGTACTGGGCCATATGCAACGAGGGGGAAGACCTTCCGCATTCGACCGGGTGCTGGCCAGCAGAATGGGGGTCAGGGCGGTAGAAGCCCTGTTGGAAGGAAAGACCAACCTTATGGTAGGTATTATGGACAATAAAATTACACTTTATCCCATGGCGGATGCCATTGAAGGGCATACTAAAATAGACCGGGAACTTATCAGGGTCGCTGATATTATGAGTACATGATTTTAATAATTAACTAAAAATAATAGATCAATGGTAAAGATAGGAATTAACGGATTTGGCAGAATTGGGAGATTGGTTTTCAGGCATTCTGTAAAGCGTGATAATATTGAAGTGGTTGCGATAAATGATTTGCTGGATGTAGAACATCTGGCCTATCTCCTTCAGTACGATTCCGTTCATGGGAAGTTTGACGGTACCGTGGAGGTCAGCAATGGCCACCTCGTGGTCAATGGGAAAAAGGTACGCATCACTGCTGAAAAGGATCCGAAAAATCTTAAATGGGATGAGGTTGGAGCCGACATCGTAGCTGAGTGTACGGGGATCTTCACCACCCTGGAAACAGCGCAGTATCATATTGATGGTGGAGCAAGGAAAGTAGTCATATCTGCACCTTCCAAAGATGCCCCCATGTTTGTTATGGGCGTGAATCACAAGGATGTAAAGGCGTCAGACAATATCGTATCCAACGCCTCATGTACCACCAACTGTCTGGCACCTATCGCTAAGGTATTAAATGACAACTTTGGGATCGAGGAAGCCCTGATGACAACAGTGCACGCCACAACGGCAACACAACTTACAGTGGATGGCCCCTCAAGGAAAGACTACAGGGGCGGAAGAAGTGCTTTGATCAATATTATCCCCGCCTCTACCGGGGCGGCCAAGGCAGTGACCAAAGTAATCCCTGAATTGAACGGGAAACTGACCGGGATGGCATTCCGGGTACCGACATCCGATGTGTCCGTCGTAGACCTTACCGTTAAACTCCAAAAGGAGACTTCCTATGATGAAATTAAAAAGGTGTTTAAGTCGGCTTCCGAAGGCTCGTTTAAGGGTATATTGGGGTATACAGAGGAACCCGTGGTATCTCAGGACTTCGTTGGCGATACCAGAACCAGTATTTTTGATGCGGAGGCTGGCATAGAATTGAACTCTAAATTTTTTAAAGTAGTCTCGTGGTACGATAATGAAGCAGGGTACTCCAGTAAACTGGTAGATCTGGCCGAATATATTTCAGAATTGTAAGGTGTTGTTTTTAAAGGCTTCTGCCCATGAAATAAATTAAAAGTTGTTATTTTGAGGGGTGGGTAAAGCCAGGTGCAGGATCCGGAATCCCGGGGTGTACCCTCACTCCTGGTCGTCCACCAGGACCTTAGTCAGTCGGCAGTTACCGTGAAGCCGGCAAACACCTAGAGTATGGGATCAGAGGCTGACTATTTGCTTTTGACCAAACCATTTTGCCCTGAAGCCATCCTTGCCCTGGCCGGAAATAGGACACGGGAATGACGGGAATATTCAATTGAAGCAATTATGATAGTGATTGTAGACAGTGGCGCCACCAAAGCAGATTGGATAGCGCTCGATAGCAAAGGGGAGCAGCTCTTTCTCACTCAGACTTTGGGCTTAAGCCCCGAAGTGCTGACCGCAGATGTTATCATGGACCGGTTGGCGAACAATTTTGAATTGTCCAAAAGCAGCAACAAGGTGACCCGCCTGCATTTTTACGGGGCCGGATGCGGTACCCAGAGAATGAAAAAATTTCTGAGGGGAATCTTTAAGCGTTTTTTCCCGAAAGCTAAGATCGAGGTGAAGGAGGACACCTACGCTGCCATCTATTCAACCACAAAAATCGGGCATCCGGGGATTGTATGCATTTTGGGTACAGGTTCTAACTGCAGCTACTATGACGGGCACCAACTGTTCCAAAAGGTAATTTCCCTGGGTTATATCCCCATGGACGACGGCAGCGGTAATTTCTTTGGCAGAAAATTAATCCGGGATTATTACTACCATAAAATGCCGCAGGACCTCGCCCATCAGTTCGATATGGAATACGACCTCGACGCTGATGTAATCAAGGAAAACCTATATAAAAAGCCGAATCCCAACACCTACCTGGCCACATTTGCCCGGTTTTTGGTGGAGCACAAGGATCACCCTTATTCCAAAGGGGTGATTGATAAAGGGTTTCAGCAATTTGTGAACAACCAAATCATGCAATTTGAATTGGCCACTAAAGTGCCCATCAATTTTGTGGGGAGCATAGCGTATTTTTTACGGGAAGAACTCGCGGTGGTCATAGAGCGCAATGATTTGATCCTCGGTGTGATCAGGCAACGTCCAATCGAAGGCCTGATGGAATTTCACAAGGAGACCATTTAATGTGTACTACCCTCAGGGGTGAAATGACCATAAATCCCGGAGCTATTCGCGGACTGCGATCATTGAGATTTCCACATTTACAAATTTAGGCAGATTGGCCACTTCCACCGTTTCCCTTGCGGGGGCGGTTTCCGCCTTAAAGTAGGCCCCGTATGCTTCATTGATCTTTACAAATTGATGCATGTCCCTGACAAAGATCGATGCCTTGACCACCTGTTCAAAAGTCATCCCCGCCGCCTCCAGAATAGCCTTCAGATTCTCCATGGATCGGGTGGTCTCTTTTTTAATATCACCTTCAACCAGGTTCCCGGTGAAGGGATCCAGGGGGATCTGCCCTGAAATATAGAGGGTGTTGCCACTTAGCACAGCCTGATTGTAGGGCCCGATGGGAGCCGGAGCTTTTGGAGTGTTTATTATTTTTTTCATGTTGATAGAATATTAAGTAGTTAATACCAAGTACAAAGGATCAACCAAGAGGAAATAATTATGAATGCCTGAATATAAACCATGGTTGCGGGCTTCTTCACTATCACTGCCTTCAGCCTTACCTTCGCGGTGGCTGGCTCCTGTTTTCCCATTTGAGATCTTCAAGTATGGAGCTCTTAATTCCGATAAAGAAATTCCACCTTTCGAAGTCACCAAAGGGGGTCCAGCTGAAATTCATCTTAAAACTCTTTAAATCGCGTTCAAAACGCAATTGAGTAACCGTAAAGCCTTTTCGCTTAATATCGTAACCCGAAGAAAGACCCACCTTCCATCGCGGAGAGAGACTGATATTTCCGGAAAACATGAGTGAGTGGTTGCTGAACTCATTTTGCCGGTTGCTGTTGCTGTACCCGACGGCATACTGCAACCTTAGATCCCAGGGAATTTTTGTGCCATACACCGGGTTTTCCACATCATCTTCATCCCGGTCATCAAAACTTCCCTGGTTAAAGTCGTTCGCTGTCCCAAAGAGGTCGTCCGTTCTCCCTCCGCTGGAAGCCCTGTAGTTATCCCCGTCATAGGGGTCTTCCTCTCCTTCCTGTTCGTCCCGGTCTTCAAAATCGGCACTGCTGATCGAATAACTGACATTGGCCCTGGCCGAGGTGAGCCTGAAAAGGCTTCCTCCATTGTTAATATTGAAGGTATTGATTCGCCTGCCGTTATTGTCAATGGCATATGGATCCAGATTCGCCCCAAAATTAATTGACATTTTCCCATCCAGGATATTGGTCCCGCCGGTAACGCTTACCGGATTGATTTTAAGCGAGTCTGCCTCAAAATTATAGCCGGTCGAGAAATTCAGGCTGTTGAGAAGGGTTATTTTCTTTGGTTCTGTGGCAGTAGAGTCCTTATCCCTCACTTTGGCCTCAAGGGTATTGGCCAGTGAAAAGCTCAGCGAATTGGATCTTCCCAACCGCGGCGCGCCATACAGGGTGTTTTGAAATCTGCTGAACTGCACCATCTGCCCTGTAGTTTCATTCAGGTACTCTTCATAGTACTGTTCAAATGAGGGCGCATATCCGTAGCTGACCGAGGGCCGCATCACGTGCCGGATGGCCTGAAGTTTCTTATCCTCCCCTAAATTAAAGGTCCCGTATACCGTGGTGCCCAGACTTGCACTAAAACTGTATTGGTTAAAGCGATCAAAACCTTTAATGGTATCTGTCACAACCGTCTGGGTGTCCGGATCAAACCGCTTGTTAAAGGTTTCAAGAGTCCAGATGTCTTCATAAGAAGCTCCCAAACTCATGCTGAAGTGTTTGGCGACCTTAAAGTTGGTGCCGATGGGGATGCGGTGCCTGGCGCCAACCTTGGCATCATCGAACATCCTTGCGGTTAGAAAATCTTCGTCATTGGTACGTATGCTGTTCCTGGCATTGACATCGTATTGAAAATTGATGTTTTGCAAGGCCCCCTTCTTGATGCCGTCGCGTTTCGCAAAAGGAAAAATCCGTTCCATACTCGCTTGCAGGGTGGGCAAGGTAACATCCACCACATTGGTATTGGTATTTTGATTATGCGTGGCCGTCAGACTCATATTTACAGAGGGGTAGGCCGGGAATGTTTTGGAATAGGAGATCGATGAGGACAAATTATTGATCTGGGTATTGGGCAAATTTTGTTGCAGGAGCGAATTCCTGAAGTATTGACTGCTTCCTAGGTTGACGGATGCGGAGAGCCTTGAATTGGGATTTGCCTTGGTATCCTGGGTATGACTGATCTGTATATTGTAGATAGTCCCTCTGCTGTAATCGTCGAATCCTTTTTGACTCGTCACCTGGTTTTCAAACCTGAAATTGATATTTCCCCTGAATTTATATCGTTTGGCGTACACCGATTGTCCTCTGAGGCCATAACTGCCGTTGGTATAAAGGTCACCTGTCATAGTCAGGTCCACATAGTCGTTTATAGGGAGGTAATAACCCCCGTTTTGTAAAAAATATCCCCGGTTGGGGTCATTGCCGAACGTTGGCATCATAATGCCTGCCGTACGCCCTACCGTCAAAGGAAAATAAGCGAACGGCAAGGCAATGGGCGTGGGCACATCTACAATATAGAGGTTGCTAAAGCCTGCAATGACCTTTTTTTTGGGAACGAATTTGGCCTTCCTTATCCGTATGTAATAATCAGGGTCAATGGTATCCTTGGAGGTAGTGAGCTTGGCTTCGCTCAGAAAATAGACCGAGTCATTCTCCTTTTTCGTGATCTCCGCATAGACCTTCATGGCGTCACTCCCTAATTGCCCCAATCCCGCCTGTTGCTCGGTCCTGGAATTCCAGATCAATGCCTTTTGTGTATCAAAATTAAATCGGATAGAATCCGGGATCACCACCTGATCCCCCTGCTTAAAATAAGGATGCTGGGTGTAATTCCCCACAGAATCCCTGATCCTTCCGGCATACACCTCATTTTTTATGTAATCCAGAATGATAATTCCCGCTTTCAGTTCAGTATCCTCGTAGTAGATCTCCGCTTCATTGTAGAGGTAAATCTTTTGATCTTTCTGACTCAATTTTACATAATCCCTGGCCTTGTATTTTATTTTATCCGTAAGAAGTCCGGGCTTTCCGCCCAGTGAATCGATCCTTGTTGAATCAGCCTTTAAGGAATCGGGTACGGCAGGTGGGGGGAAAAGCGGTGCTGTAATGGTATCGTTAGTCGCCTTTATGGGAAGGGGCTCAATCGTATCCTCCTGTGCGAGAAGAGAAACGGTGCCAAATAAAAGCAGCCACAGGAAAAGTAGAGGATGTTTGTTTGCTCGCAATGCTATAAATCCTATTTTTGTAACGATCTGGCTCGGTATTTGGAAATCAAACTTACATATATTTTTTGTTCCCCTTGTCGGACATTACAATAAATTTAACCCTAGCAAATACCTTCAATAGACCGTTAGACATGCATATATATCGGGTTTTTTTACTGTTGTTTTTGGCTTGTACCTGCTTCCTTACTTCCTTCAATAAAGCAGGCAGTTCTGATGGAATTGACAATGAATTTGTCGTTGTACTCGATGCCGGTCACGGGGGCCATGATCCGGGTAATTTGGGCAATGGTTACCTTGAAAAAAACATTGCACTTAACATTGTGCTAAGGGTAGGGGAGGTTCTTAAGGAACATCCGGATATCAAGGTAATTTACACCAGAAAGGACGATTCCTTTGTGGACCTTTATGTTAGAGGGGAAATTGCGAATAAGGCAAATGCCGATCTGTTTGTCTCGGTACATTGCGATTCCCATAACTCTGATGCCAACGGAGCGGGAACTTTTGTCCTTGGACTTCATGCAAACGAGCAGAATTTTGAAATCGCCAAAAAGGAAAACTCCGCTATTTATCTGGAAGACAATTACGAGACCCGTTATGCGCAATACAATATAAACTCCCCGGAGTCCATAATTGGGTTAACCATAATGCAGGAAGAATTTCTGGACCAAAGCATTATGCTTGCCAAAATGATGCAGGATAATTTTTCCACAAGGCTCAGGCGGAACGACCGGAAGGTTAAGCAGGCAGGTTTTATTGTATTGCACCAGACATTCATGCCCAGCGTACTGGTTGAAACCGGTTTCTTAACCAATAAACCCGAAGGAAGTTACCTGAATTCTAAAAAAGGGCAAACCGAAATGGGTAAAGCCATAGCGGATGCGATCCTCAAATATAAAGAAAATGTAAGGACATCCGTTTCCGAGGCCACAGGTGGTGCAGAGATCGCGAGTGTTGCTCCTCCAAAAGAGGAACCGCTACCGGCAAATCAAGAGGTTCAGGGTGCGGGCAAGGATGAGATAAATGAGGGCATCACAGAATCAACGGATACGCCGGATGCACCCCCAAAACAGGAGCCACCCTCTAAAGAGGAGGTTGCTTTGGTGGATAAGGAATTGAATACCCCTGAAATTGTCGAAAAGGAAGCGTTGCAGATCATTGAGGAACTACCTCAAAGACAAGGGCCACCGGCTAAAGAGGAAGTAGCTGCTGTTGAAATGGAAGTAAATAAACCACCCCCAGCACAAAGTGAGATTTCTGAACAGGGAAACGGAACTCCGGAAATTGCAAAGAAGTCCGGGGATGTTACAAAAGAACCGTTGGTTGTCACGGTGGCGGATAAAAGGGAAATTCCGGAGGAGGCCGTTGTTAAAGAGCCGGTAAAGCAAGCCGAATCTGAAGCAAATGCCGCCGAAAAAACAGATGCCCGCCCTAAAGCCGATATCCACTTTAAGGTACAATTATTGGCAAGTTCCAGGGATTTACCACTACGGGCAGAGGATTTTCATGGACTCAACCGCCTGTCCAAAGAGCCTTATAAGAACTTGTACCGCTACCTTTATGGCGACACCAATTCCTTTATAGAGGTTAAATTATTACTGGAGAATGCACATGTTAAGGGCTATGCAACCGCCTTTATTGTTGCCTATAAGGATGGCGAGCGTATCCCGGTTCCCGAGGCGGTTAAATACCTCTCAGATTAATTGCCCGTCTTCTAAAAATTATTTCTAATTTTGTTCGGAAACCAAAAAAAAGCCTTTTGAAACTATCCAGGGAAATCAAAACGGGGATTATAGTAATTGGCGGTATCTTATTATTTATTCTGGGTTTCAGCTTCCTTAAGTCAACACCATTATTTGATAACAGTAAAACCTTCTATGCAGTTTATCAGCATGTGGGGGGCTTACAAACGGGGACACAAGTCTCTATCAACGGGTT
>DATGCB010000002.1:0-3119 GCA_035312365.1 Eudoraea sp.
CCTTAAAAACGGAACAGGACGGCAGGATGTTCCCGAACACCGATTCTTCCCGGACGATCGTGGATTTCTTATTGAAGGAAGCTCGAAGATTGGGAATAGCACTGCTAAGAAATACGGCCGTAGTAGATATCGCCCCAATAGAAAAGGACAAAACGGACGGCCAGGGAGGCTGGAAGGTTGTATCGGACAAAAAATCATACCGGGCAAAAAAAATATTGCTTTCCACTGGCGGAAATCCGAAAATATGGAGGTTATTGGCCAGGCTTGGGCATGCCATAGTCGACCCGGTACCTTCTCTGTTCACCTTTAATATTGATGATCCACGTATCCGGGGAATACAGGGGGTAAGTACAAACGCCCTTGTTGAGGTTTTGTGGAAAAAAACAATGGCAAAGGAGATCACGGTACCTCTCAGAAGTCAGCAGGAAAAATCGAGCACCCTGGTGGCAGAAGGACCCTTGCTGATAACGCATTGGGGCATGAGCGGGCCTGCCATACTAAAACTATCCGCGTGGGGTGCAAAAGTTTTAAACGAATATCAATATAAGTTCACAATACGGGTAAATTGGTTACCGGACTATCAGAAGGAGGGATTACTTTCCGAATTGATGCAGATAAAAGAAGTTGAAGCAAGAAAAACAATCCTCAGGACCCAGGCTCTAGAAATTCCCAGGAGGCTATGGATCAATCTGGTGACCGCTGCCGGTATTACAAGGGAAACGAAATGGGCATCGGTAACCAGGAAACAATTGGATAACCTGGCATCCCAGCTGACACAATCCGTATTCCCGGTACATGGGAAAAGCACCTTCAAGGAAGAATTCGTAACTGCCGGAGGCGTGGATTTGAAGGAAATCAATTTTAAAACGTTTGAAAGCAAAATACATCCAAACCTTTATTTCGCAGGAGAAATCATTGATGTGGATGCCATTACGGGAGGATTCAATTTTCAAAATGCGTGGACCGGAGCGTATATTGCTGCCCGGGCCATTGCCGGTAAATGACAGTAACCTTTCAGGTAAGGATACAGGCTAAATAAGCAGCCAAAACACCGCCAAGTATGGGCCCGACGACCGGAATCCAGCTGTAGCCCCAGTCATTCCCCCCTTTGTTCTTAATGGGCAGAATAGCGTGCATAATTCTGGGGCCCAAATCTCTGGCCGGGTTGATTGCATAACCCGTAGTTCCTCCCAGGGAAAGTCCTATACCCCAAACGGTCAGGGCAACAGGAAGCGCCCCAAGGGAGCCCAACCCAATAACGGTTTCGGTATCTGTGATGGTCGCGTCTGTAAAATAAAGCACCGTAAAAACCAGCACAAAGGTCCCGACCAACTCACTGAACAGGTTTAGCCACGTATTCCTGATGGCTGGTGTTGTGCAAAACACACCCCTTTTAAATTCCTTTTCTTCTGTAATACTAAAATGATCCTTATAGGTCAGCCATACGATGAATGCCCCGGTCATTGCCCCGATAAATTGAGCAAGGATATAGGAGGGGACTGACTCCCAGGCAAAAGAACCGGCTACGGCCAGGCCTATGGTCACCGCAGGGTTGATGTGAGCGCCGCTATGCGGGGCGGCCACCACGACCTCGACATATACCGCAAGTGCCCATCCGGTGGTAATAACGATCCAACCCCCGTTATTTCCGTTGGTATTTTTTAAAAGTACATTGGCAACTACTCCGCATCCCAGTGTTAAAAGAAGTGCGGTTCCTACGATTTCGGCAATAAATGGCGTCATTTGGCTGGTTATTTATGGTTGTTATTTCAAATTCAAAAGTGCTGATGCTGATTACTCCCCGGCTATTTTCCTTTCGCCCAATGTTCCAGGGCATCGATAGCCCGGTACCAACCTTTGATACCGGCTTTAATAAGCGCCCGGTCTTCCGCGGGGGTGAATCGCCTGTCTGTCTCCCAGATTTCCTGAATTTCCTCCAGGCTGTCCCAGTATCCAACCGCCAGACCGGCTAGAAAGGCAGCACCCATCACGGTGGTTTCCACAACTTTAGGGCGAACTGTTTCAGTATTGAGCACATCGGATTGAAACTGCATCAGCATATTGTTCACACTGGCGCCTCCGTCGACCCTCAATTCCTTTATGGTAATACCGGAATCTGCTTCCATGGCTTTCAGAATGTCCATGGTTTGGTAGGCGATCGATTCCAGGGCGGCCCTCGCAATATGAGCATCCGTACTGCCTCTTGTAAGGCCGAATATGGTTCCCTGGGCATGTTGATTCCAGTGTGGGGCACCGAGCCCTGCAAAAGCCGGAACAAAATACACGCCTTCTGTACTTTCTATACTTCCTGACAGAGCCTCCACTTCCCGGGATGATTTGATTATTTTTAGACTATCGCGAAGCCACTGTACCACCGCCCCGGCGATAAAAATGCTCCCTTCCAGGACATATTGGGCTTTCCCATCAATCTGCCATGCTACGGAAGTGAGCAAGTTATTCTTGGATACTATTGGGGTATCGCCTATGTTCATCAGCATAAAACATCCGGTCCCATATGTGTTTTTTACCATTCCCTGTTTGGTGCACATCTGACCGAAGAGCGCGGCCTGCTGATCTCCTGCTATTCCGGCTATCGGAATCCTGGCAGCAAAGAAATTCGGGCTCGTATGGCCATAGACTTCACTCGATTGCCTCACCTTCGGCAACATGGATTCCGGGATGTTGAAAAGTTCCAGGAGTTCTTCGTCCCAACTCAGGGTATTGATGTTAAAAAAAAGTGTTCTGCAGGCATTGGTAACGTCTGTAACGTGCAATTCGCCCTTCGTCATATTCCAGATTAACCAGGTGTCGATCGTCCCCATTATCAAATCGCCTTTTTCAGCGCGCTCACGGGCTCCTTCAACATTGTCCAGGATCCACTTTACTTTGGTCCCTGAGAAATAGGCATCAATGACCAACCCGGTTTTTTCACGTATCAGTTGTGCTTTGCCTTCCTTATTGAGGCTATCGCAATAATCCGCCGTTCTTTTGTCTTGCCATACGATCGCATTATAGACTGGCTCCCCGGTATTCCTGTCCCATACAACTACGGTTTCGCGCTGATTTGTTATCCCTATAGCCGCAATGTCACTGCCTTCCATCCCGTTTTTGGTAACTGC
>DATGCB010000003.1:0-7147 GCA_035312365.1 Eudoraea sp.
CCTCTTCTGCAACAGCCTTGAACTCTCTTTCCCGCAGTAACGAGTATACCTTAATAAAGTCTGCCCCAGCCTGTTTATCTGCTTGTACTGTCGCTATGGCTTCTTTCTCATTGGAAACAACCTTTAAAGCAGGCCAAAAACCTGGAGGACCATCAATAATACTTCTAGCTGCTATAACCCGCGGACCCAATAATTCTCCTTTCAAAATGTCTTCTCGCCATTGAGCAATATTCTTGAAATCGTCAGAAAGTGCGGCTCTCGTGAAGGGGTCATTACCCCCCATATCACGGATACCGGTAATACCATTGGCGATATACAGTTTAGAGTATAAATCAGGATCTTGTGTATGCACATGCATGTCCCAAAATCCGGGGATCAGGTAATTACCTCCTCCGTTTATAAGTTGATCAGTCTGATATTTGTGATCATCGTGATCCTGAATATCAATTATTTGATTCCTATCTATAACAACATCTTGATTGTGGATTACCTTTCCCTCTTTCACATCAATCACATTGATATTGGAAATAACAATTTCCACTTTTTGTCCTTGGTTACACCCAAAGACCAAAAAAGACAAAAGACTTAAATAATTAATAATTTTCATATTTCCTGAATGGAGCACAACAACTGCAAAAAGCGCATATGCACTTTATATCTCTATAGCCCTAAGATAACAAATTGTCCACCACCCTGAAGAAATTATATGCTACATTTTTTATGATTTGCCCATACTTTTGATTTCCTGATAAAGTTGGAGAAAGGAAAGGTTAGATATATACTTATTCAATGGCAGGAGTATATGAATAGGAAACGTAACTCCTAATCCAAAATCGTATAACGCTTATTTTTTGGTTCTCAATTATCGAGATTTTTTTATACATTTATATAGAACTAAGGACATTTGATTATCCATGAGAGGATCTTAATAGTTTGGTGTAAAGTTAGGTGTTATGTCACCTGAAGTAACAGTGTAAAATATTGATATACAGTGGGTTGAATGGATGTGCAAAACCCTGCCACCCCGACTGAATATTTTTAAGACCTGATAATCAATTGACTGTCAGGGTTTTATTTTTAAGCCTTTTTTCGAAAAAACCCTTTTTCACCTCAAAATTCTCCTAAAAAATCAACAATTCGGATAACAAAATAGTTCCACCCGCCCAACATATTGAAAACCGGTAGGCTTAGAAAAAGGTTCGTCGGGAAAGCGCGATTCGAACCTAAACATTTTAGCCTAAATTTCCGGGCTTTTTACTCATGGCTTGTTTAATAGCAAAATTCTACAAGAATATTATGCGGCAAAGTTATTGCGCGAAGTCGAAGGATGCGACCGGCTTTATGCAGTCCGGTCAACTCCTGAATGTTAATGTTTTGCGGTCAAAAAAGGAGTAACAGCCACGGGTTGCTGGGAATCAAAACCCGGCTATGAAGAATCGGACAATATCAGGAAGTGTAAGCAAATTGTAACCTTGTGACCTTACCCTTTTTATCCTGATCCTCTCCTTTTGACAGGTACATAAATTTGGAGGAGGTCATTGGTAAAGAACACTTTTGGCATAGGCTCACTAAAATTGGTAATGACCTTAAAGGAACTCCAACCACTAAAAACAACGATTGGACGATGTACAACAAGATCACAACTCATAAGTTGGGAGATACTGAAAAATTGAATGTTGAGATAAAGGAGCTAAATGTAAGCACAAAAATTACCCTCTTAACAAAATTCTTCGCTTATTTCACAGACCCCAATATATTTTTGGATATCGATATATTTGTTTAACATAAAACGAGTTGGCAATAATTGGATAGCCAATATTGCCATTTAATACCTTAACAAACGAAGATGAATAAATTACTATTTATTTCTGTAACACTATTCTTTACAACTCAATTAATTGGGCAAAATGAAACTACATTTAAAGAAGAGTTAGATATTTCATATTATTCCGATTCAACTAATACGGATGAGTATATTAACGCTCGTTGTAAGTTAGATATTCGATACCCTGAGAATAAGAAGGATTTCAGTACTGTTGTTTGGTTTCACGGAGGAGGATTAAAGGCTTATGATAAATATTTTCCTAAAGCACTATTGATTCCTGATTTATGTATTGTCAGTGTAAATTATCGTTTATCCCCTAAAGCAAAGGCACCATCATATTTAGAGGATGCTGGAGCAGCCGTCGCATGGGTGTATAAAAATATTGAATCTTATGGCGGTAATTCGGATAAAATATTTGTGTCTGGACATTCCGCAGGAGGTTATCTGGCATTAATGGTTGGATTGGATAAACAATGGTTGAATAATTTTGAAGTGGATGCTGATAGTTTAGCAGGGGTGATTTCCTTAAGCGGACAGACGGCAACTCATTTCACCATAAGAGAAGAAAGAGGTTTGCCAAAGTCAAAGACCATTGTTGACGAATTCGCACCTTTAACCCATGCCAGAGAAAACGCACCACCTATGTTGTTAATCACAGGAGATAGGAATATTGATATGGCCGGCAGATATGAAGAAAATCTTTATTTAGAACGACTAATGAAAACGGCAGGACACAGCGAAACGCAATTATTCGAACTCCAAGGACTTGGACATTCTGAAATGCATGACAGTGGAATTTACCTTCTTACAAAAGAAGTTGAAAGAGTTAGTGAGAATATAGATAAGAGGAAAAGGGAATGATCAACTATTGCCACAACCTATAGTGCATGTGTAAGCTACCCCCTTTTAGAACTGCTTAACTTAGTTAGTACTTTCTTATTTCGTGCTTTGAATTAGATTCCGTCGAACGACAGAAACAAAATTCCATGACTTGGTATTCGAACATCGCCTGCCTCTATCCTTTCTCCCGAAATATTGGGTAAGGAATCATCAGAGTTCAATTTGAGTGCTTTTCCGTTCAGATGCACTGTTTTTGTGTCAAGACTATCTGCAGTAAGCAAATACTGTTCGGCTTTGTTTGGAATTTCAAAGGAATAATCAGATTTCGTAGCATTGATAATGAGTGCCGTGCGACCTACCGAACCGCCTTTTTTGTTGTGAACGTAAAGATTGACACCGGGTGCGAGGTCATTTGAATCATACACTTCCGTTCCCATGAGTTTACCCCACAACAGGGCTGCCCAATAATTGGGGCGAGGGTCGTGCGTATCGTGTGCCAATAATGCATATTCACTTCGTGCAAGGGTATTGTGCATCACTACCTGTACGCCCTTTTTCGCCAATCTGCCCAACTGCTCCAGATATCTGAAGGTATCTGCGTACGTGGCAGCCAGCGGATCGCCACCGCAAGCCGCTTCGGCGGTTTCATTTAACCAGATAGGTGCTTTGGGATTATATGTATCACGGGATTTTTGGTAAAACTCAAGTCCCTTTTCGGTCTTGCTTAACCACTCCTGGGTCATAACACTCTCCAGGGTCTGTTTGCCCCCGCAACGTTTAGATACACCTCCATAAAAATGGTAGGTAAAAGCTTCGAATGGATTTTTTGGAAGCTTGGCCATCAAATCTTCAGTTGCTATGTCTATATTTACGACCCCACCTGTTTCCAACACCCCGCCTTCACCCACAGAACCAGGCCCCACTAGCATCATTTCAGGATAATATTCGCTCACAAAATCGTGAAAGACAGTAAAATCGTCAGCGTAGTTCTGGGCGTTATACCCTTCCGGTGCACTCCCGTGGCTTGCAAAAGTGGGTTCGTTGAACATTTCGGCTGCCGAAATTTCACCCCCAATTGATTTGGTGTAATCGATAAGATCTTTTACCTGATCTACTTTATAAGTGCCATTCGCATCATACATACCGTCGCTTATGGCAAAGGAGGTCACAATCTTACCATTGACCGCTTTGCTAAAATCGACTACACCTTTCCACTGCTCACGGGTCAGCACATTATTAAATCCATCTGGTGCCTCTTCAAGAATGGGCGAATCACTGTTTTGAAAGTATACGTCGTTCGCCCATGTGCCGCTTACCCTAATATATGCGGGTCCCAAGGCGGCCGCAAGGTTTCTCAGTTTTTTTTCATAGAGGTCTATTGGGGGAATCTTCCATTTTAAGGCTTCAAAACCCTTCTTATCGGTGTGTTTCATTACCGAATCCAATTTTTGATAGGGCACCCAGAAATCGCCTCCGATTACCTCGCACATTTCGATGTTATACGATTGATAGCGTTCATCGACACTTCCGATGTACTCCATATTTTGTAAATCGATACTTGGCGTACTTCTTCTATTTGGTTCGCGTGGCCCATTTTGTGTATAGGCCACAGAAAATGTTCCTAATAAAATAAGACTTATACCTGTTTTGATACTATTCTTCATCTCTGATAATTTTGTGTTTTATAAATATATACTTAATTGGTATACTGTTACTTAGGACGGCTCCCCATTTTCTTTATGATAAAATCCACAGCTTTTCTAGGGTGGATTCTATAAAGAATATCCAACATTCGTGCATCCTTGCCTACCATGGCCCTGAACTTATCTTTTTCTATAGCCTTGATAACCTGTAATGCAGCATTTTCCGGACTTAGTATCATGGAATTCCTGGCTGTATCCTCATTGTTTTCAAACCCTTCCAAACCTGAATTGGACATAATTTTTGTGGACATTGCCCCGGGGTGAATGATGGTCACCTTTACGTTGGTATCCTTCAATTCCGCATATAAACCTTCAGTCAACAATTTCAAGGCCGCCTTTGATGCTCCATAAATGGTCTGGCCCGGAAAGGGAATAAATCCCCCAAGGCTCGATATATTGGCAATATGGGCTACGGGTCGTTTTAACAAATGAGGCAAAAAAGCCTTGACCATATAAAGTGATCCGAAAAAATTGATGTTCATGACCTGCTCGATTTTCTTAAAATCGAGCTCGTTGACATGGACAAAAGGCTGAATGATCCCGGCGTTATTGATGATGCCATCTACCGCGCCATGGACTTTGATTACTTCATCCGGAAATGAGAGAACCTTTTCCCTGTCAATTATATCCAAAATATGGGTGGAAAGATTTTTGCCAGATTCCCCCGCCAATATTATAGTTTCCTTGAGTGCATTGTCATTAATATCAACAGCCGCTACTTTAGCTCCCAGTTTTAATAGATTCAGCACAAGTGCTTGGCCAAGACCACCGCCTCCGCCTGTTACCACTATTATTTTGTTTTTTACTTTCATGTGCCCTGCTGTTCATCAAAGTCTCACTGCAGTTGCCTCAAACATATCCATCATTTTTCCCTTGAGATGGTTCTGGTCCTCCTTAAACAATTTGACAGTGACATTAAATCCTTGTGAAGTAAAGGCAAAATCAATTCCGTCTGGTTTATCTTGGATATCAGTCATCGGTATCGGCGGATTTTTACCTTCGGGATCTATCAAGTTGCCAACAAGTTTTCCACCATTTCTTTTTATATCCGCAATCATTTTAGAATCCCCGTTCGGGGTTCCTTTGAATGTAAGGTCCCATTTTCCAGTATAGAAATCATCGTTGGAGGCTGATGATGTGCCACTATTTTCTTCTTCCGTTACCGGTTTGGGTTCATTGGACATTTTGAATTCTGCCCCAATTACAATCATCAAAGTCCCGGGATTTTCAATACGGTCATTAATAAAGACCAAATATAGGTCGTGTAATTGTCCATCGAAATCTTTTGGCAATTTTATGGGAATAGTCAACGGACTTGGTATAGATCCAGTCGGGTCAGTGGTTTCCAAGAAATCCGATTCACCTATCAATGTACCCTCCGGACTTCCCAAATGCAATTCAACCTTTCCACCAGCGGCATTTAACTGGGGTTTGGGAGCCGTGGCCTGTAGGTCTAGTGCAGACAGACCTGACAAATCAATTTGCCTAATCACCATGTGGGAGCCGGATTTGGTGGGGATAGCGAATCTATTTCCCCCAAAAGACATTTTATTGACATCTGCATATTCATCAAAATCGTGCGGCCCTACCGTCGTGGATCGCAATACAAATGATTTTTCGGCCATTAGAGATGGCATGTTATTGGCTCCATGATCCTCATAAGCTGCCCTTACGATAAAAACGCCCTTACCCCCGTCACCGGGTTTTACCCTGGCGGCATATGATCCTTTAGTGGGCAAGCTAGCTACTTTTGATTTTTCACTAGTCAGGCTAAGGATATATTTTGCCATATCGGCTGCTTCGGCAGCCGATAGTTGCGGGTGTGCGGCCATGGGTACATCGCCCCAGGCACCTCCACCCCCGGAAATGATTTTTTGGGATAAATATTCCAGGGCCTTGTCATCTCCTTGATATTTCCTGGCTACATCCATATAAGAAGGTCCAATGGATTTTTCCTGTTGTTTGTGGCATGCCATACAGTCACTGGCATCCATCAGTTTTTTTCCACCTGCAAATTCCGCGGATTCATCCGCGGCCCTATGGCCTTGGGCTATCTCTATCTTATCATAACCTTCGGCCAGATAGTCAAAAGTGACGGATACTTCATCTGCATTTATCCCGTTACCCAAAATACCGTCCTCCTTGTCCGTTACCCTTATATCATAGTCCACATAGGTATTTGGTACATAAAAGGTTTTGTTGCCGTTCGGAATTTCCAAACTGAGAGCAGGTGGTTCGTTACCTGCCACGACCTCCATCGATTGACTGTTTATGCCTCCGTTGCCATCGTTCACCGTAAGGATTACCTTATAAACACCAATATCTTTTAGCGTTATATCCACCTGTGAGGTTTTGAGTGTTTCCTTGAAACCATTTTCAGAGGAAATATCCCAGGTATATGTCAAATCGTCTTGGTCTGGATCTTCAGTGCCCGCCGCATTTAACCTTAGGTCGAACGGAACGGCCCCGCCCATCTTATTGGCAGCCATTTGAACCTGTGGCAAACGGTTACCGCCATTGTACTCGATGCGGATGAGCCGGGCGTCATCATTTGCGGTAAACCATCCGGAACCATATTCCAGCATATACAGATCGCCATTGGCAGCAAATTGCATGTCCATTGGATTGCTAAAGCGATAACTGGGCATAAAGCGCTCCATGGATTTTAGGTTCCCTTCCTTATCCATGGTTATTGACATGATCCAACCACGCATCCATTCATAGGCGAAAAACTTACCGTCATAATATTTTGGGAAGGCACGTTCGGCTCCTTCAAAAT
>DATGCB010000004.1:0-5509 GCA_035312365.1 Eudoraea sp.
AAAAAGAAATGCCCCGGTTGACAGAAGCACTTGAACTCAATGAATTTGAACAGGCGGTGGTGTCTTCCATCCTTACAAAATACGTTCAGCAAAGCATAGAGTTGCAATTATTAAAATTAGATCCCGACAAAACCCGTGAGGGAATGGACAATATCCGCACGAAACAGAACGCGGAGCTTGAGGCAGGGTTGCCGGAAGAAAAATTTAACGCCATCAAAGAGCTCCAGGAAAACGGGTTTAAGAAAAAAAAGGAGAAGAAGAAGAAAAAAAAGAAGAAGGAAAAAAAGAAAGATAAATCCGGGGTTTAAGGGATCATTAAAAAGTACGTCAGCGGCGCGGTTTAATATCTGCCTGCCTCAGTACCCGGAAAAAAAAGAAGCCCAATGGCTCCTTAACTTATGCACTGCGTTTAGCCCGCCGGGCCTCCCGCCTCTCTTTCCAAATTTCTATCAGATTGCCCCCCAGCCAGTACGGAACAATAAAAAGTAGCAAAAGCATCATCAGCCAAAATCCTATGGTCAGAATAGTAAAAAAGGCCAAAAATCCTAGATACTGGTCAAATTCGAACATAATATACCTGATTGCACTACAAAGATAGCCCGAAAAAGGGGAATCCTGCAAACGAAAATTGAAAAATCTTGGGTCGGTTAAATTCCTTCCCGTCCCGGACCGTATTTTTTCGCTAAACCACTACCTTTGTTATAACTAAATTTCCCGGAAATATGAGCTTTAGAATAGAGAAGGACACCATGGGCGAAGTAAAGGTCCCGGCCGATAAATATTGGGGTGCCCAGACAGAACGGTCCAGAAATAACTTTAAAATTGGTCCTGAAGCATCCATGCCCATGGATGTGATCTACGGATTTGCCTATTTAAAAAAGGCGGCAGCCTATACCAATCATGAATTGGGGGTTCTGACACAGGAGAAACGGGATCTGATAACGCTGGTATGTGATGAAATACTGGCAGGAAAACACAACGATCAATTTCCCCTGGTTATCTGGCAAACCGGTTCCGGCACACAAAGCAACATGAATGTCAATGAGGTCATTGCCAACAGGGCCCATCAACTGGCCGGAAAAAAGATCGGTGAGGGAGAGAAAACCATACAGCCCAATGATGACGTTAACAAGTCACAGTCCTCCAATGATACGTTCCCTACGGGCATGCATATCGCCGCCTACAAGAAGATCGTGGAGGTTACCCTCCCGGGAGTTACCCAACTCCGCGATACGTTGAATAAAAAAGTAAAGGAATTCTGTGGGGTTGTTAAGATCGGACGCACGCATTTAATGGATGCTACCCCCCTCACCCTTGGTCAGGAATTTTCAGGGTACGCCTCACAGCTCGATCATGGCATAAAGGCCCTCGAGAATTCCCTGGATCACTTAAGTGAATTAGCCCTGGGAGGAACCGCAGTGGGGACCGGACTTAACACCCCAAAGGGTTATGATGTTCTGGTAGCCAGGCATATAGCCCGGTTCACAGGCCTGCCCTTCAAAACTGCCAGGAATAAGTTCGAAGCGCTCGCCGCGCACGATGCCCTGGTTGAAAGCCACGGCGCCCTAAAACAATTGGCAGTCTCCCTGAATAAAATTGCCAATGACATCAGAATGATGGCTTCGGGTCCAAGATCCGGTATTGGGGAAATTAATATTCCTGCCAATGAACCGGGTAGTTCCATCATGCCGGGAAAAGTAAATCCAACACAGTGTGAGGCCCTGACCATGGTGTGTGCACAGGTTATGGGGAATGATGTGGCACTTTCTGTCGGTGGTTCGCAGGGACACTATGAACTCAACGTTTTTAAACCTATGATGGCTGCGAATATCCTGCAATCTGCTCAACTCATAGGAGATGCCTGTGTTAGTTTTGATCAGAACTGCGCTATTGGCATTGAGCCCAACGAAGGTGTAATTAAAAAGCTTCTCAACAATTCCCTCATGCTTGTCACCGCCCTGAACACTAAAATAGGTTATTACAAAGCCGCAGAAATTGCCAATACTGCCCATAAAAATGGAACGACACTTAGGGAAGAGGCCATCAATTTGGGGTATGTTACCGAAGCGGAATACGATCAATGGGTAAAACCCGAAGATATGGTCGGTGGGTTGGAATGATGCCGGGTACTTCCTTAACTCCAGCCATAGGCATGGATGCCACCACCGTAAACCGGGCCAAAAAAAAAGGACAAACTTTGAAGTTTGTCCCCTTTTTTAATGGATAGTGTCTCTTACTTTAAAGCGAACTTGGAAGTTCCCAATAATTTCAATTTGTCGTCATAAACGTTTACCATGTAATTTCCTTTCTGGAAATCGCCCGCAGGTTTGTTGATGTAATCACAAACATCCAGGTTATTATTCTCATAATAAAAGTTTGTTCCTTTGCTATAGCTTACAGAAGCTCCGTCCTCGGTGGATTTAGTACTGCCACCCCCAAGAATGTTTCCTTGCGGATCCAATACTTCTACCAAAAATTCCCTGTCGCCGGCCTCCGCGATTACGTTATCGGCTACCGTAAAGCAGATCTTGAATTTATCTGTTGACTTAGCTCTGGAAGTTGAGACCAATTTTCCATTGTTGCGCTCCCTTACGGCATCTACTGTGAATTTTGAAAGATTCAGCGCAGAGCCTCTTTCCACTGCATCAGCTAACTGGGTGTTTTGCACAACCAAAGAATCGTTAAATACGGTTTGCTTTTCAAGCTCTACATAGGTACTGTCTCTCTGCATAGCTATCAACGTATTGGACTGTGTTAATGAATCAACCCTGGCCAACAGTTGCTCTCTTTCTTTTTTAAGAACATTCACCTGGTTTCTGTACCTCCTTAAAGTTCCTAAATCAGCCTTCATGGTCTTAACAGAATCGATATACTTTGCAATATTATCGCGGGCGGCTACCAATTCTTCATTGGTTGCATTGCTCTCAAGAATGGCTTTGTCATATTCAGACTTTAAGCTATTTAAGTCTTCCACCACTAATTCTTTTTCCTGGGTCATCATCGCGGTAGTCTTCTTTTTGTCTTGATAAAGACTTACCGTATAGATGATGGTACCCAAAAGGACTACTGCTAATAGTCCTGCTATTACCTTCAATCCGTTGTTACTTTTTGTTTCAGTCATAATGTAAAAAATTAATTAACTTTTAATTTTTGTTAAAGTATCTGTTTGTATCAGTCTATATACGGTTAATATTTTCTTTTAGATTTTTTGGATTAAAAAAATTCGACAATCTGCACCCTTTAATTCCCGCAAATAGTAACTTTACTCCCAATTATCAGGGGATCTCAACAAATACCGGAGGTCTGTAATAACCTTAAAAAAATAAACGATTATGAAAAAAATGCTAATTTCCCTATTGAGTTGTGTCATGGCTCTGTTAGGCTGCAAGGAAAAAGTGAAATCCCCCGACTCAGCCGAAAATTCGACGGACCCGGCAACCAAAATGGAGGTGAACCAGGAACTAAAGGTCATCCCGGTTGAACATGCAACCGCAATACTTGAATGGGGAACCACAACCGTTTATATCGACCCTGTAGGGGGTGCAAAGGCATTTGAGGGACAGAAGCAACCCGACCTGATCCTCATCACTGATGTTCACGGTGACCATTTGAATCTAGAAACACTTCAGGAACTGAATACGGAGAAAGCAAAGATTATTGCTCCGCAGGCCGTTGCCGACAAATTACCTCAGGAATTTACACCACAGATAGACGTGCTCCACAACGGAGCGTCCAGGGAGCGTTTTGGGATTGTAGTGGAAGCCATTCCCATGTACAATCTGAGGGAAGAAGCCCTGAATTTTCATGAGAAGGGCCGCGGAAATGGCTATGTGTTGAATATTGGAGGTCAACGCCTTTATTTCTCAGGGGATACTGAAGACATTCCCGAAATGTGGGCCCTCAAAAATATCGATAAAGCGTTCGTTTGCATGAACCTGCCATTTACCATGACTGTGGAAAGTGCCGCCGATGCGGTCCTGGAGTTTAAGCCAAGGCAGGTATATCCCTATCATTACCGTGGAAGGCCCGACGTGAGTGACGTAACTAAATTTAAAGCTTTGATCAACGAAGGCAACCCTGATATAGAAGTAGTGCAGTTGGACTGGTACCCCAATGAAACGTATTGATTTTGTTAAATACTGTAACATTCACCTGCATTTGTAGTCTTATTAAAATAGTAGTGAGGAACTCCTTCAATTTTAACAACTAAAAACACGAATCAATGAAATCAGCTTTGAAATTTTTATTTCTCAGCCTTTCGGTGGTCTTATTCCTGAATTGTTCCCAGGAAACGGAAAAAAAAGCAGGGACCTCAACCTTCCAGGTTCCTGTTGAATATTACAGATTGGACAATGGCCTGAAAGTAATCCTCTCCCAGGATCACACTTCCCCCACAGCGATTGTAGCGGTCTATTACAATATTGGTTTCAGGATAGAACCAAAGGACCGAACAGGTTTTGCCCACCTCTTTGAACACATGATGTTCCAGGGGTCCGGAAATTTAGGTAAAATGGAATTTGTAAAACTCGTCCAGCAAAATGGGGGACTCTTAAATGGATCCACCCGGTTCGACTTTACAAATTACTTTGAGATCATCCCATCCCATAAACTTGAAACCATGCTTTGGGCAGAAGCTGACCGAATGCGCGGATTAGATATCTCAAAGGACAATCTTACCAATCAGCAGGGGGTGGTTAAAAACGAGGTTAAAGTGAATGTCCTTAACCAGCCCTATGGAGGTTTCCCATGGCTCGATATGCCACAATACGCGAATACAAATTGGTACAATGCACACAACTTTTACGGCGATCTGGAAGACCTGGATGCTGCCGGCCTGGAAGATGTATCAAGTTTCTTTAATACCTATTACTCCCCGAACAATGCGGCTTTAGCGATTGTCGGGGACTTCGAAATTGAAGAAGCCAAAGCCTGGATCCAAAAATATTTTGGCAATATCCCTGCCGCAGCCTTGCCTGAAAAGCCAGACATTTCCGAACCGAAGCAATTAGAGGAAAAAGAATTTGTGAAAAATGATTCCCTGGCAAATAAACCGGCGATCGCCTTAGCCTACCACATGCCCGAGAGAAATTCCCGTGAATATTACGCCATGGGACTTTTGGATCAAATACTGGTTCAGGGTGATAATAGTTTACTAGCTCAAAAACTGGTGAAGGATAAGGGATATACTGCCGGCGTCAACGGGGGGATCAATTATTTAGGGAATATGTTCAACTATAAAGGCCCAATGCTTTGGATGTACAACCTCACCTATGACAAGGAAACATCAAAAACAGACATCCTGACCGCTATTGATGAGGTGATGGCGGATTTGAAGAGTTCCGTAAGTCAGGAAATGATAGACCGGGCCATTGTAAAAATCAGGTCTAAACTTTATGACGATATCGGAGGAACGTATGGCCTTGGCCGGGCCGATTTATTGTGCAGTTTTGCATTATTCGACGATAATCCTGCGCGGATAAATACCCTTGAAGAAGAGTTCAGGGGAATA
>DATGCB010000005.1:0-2810 GCA_035312365.1 Eudoraea sp.
AAAGCCCTGTTTTTTGAATAAATTCCCTTCTTTGTTTTTTCATAGTTCGCGATTATGCGATTAAAATACAACAAGAAGTGAAATAAATCAATGGATTTATTTGGCGAATGCAAGGAAATCAATTTTATGCAGCTTTGGCGGCTATACCGCCATTTTGAATGTTCCGCAAAAAAGGTATTCAGGCCGGCCGACGGATCAGGTGCCCAGGCCCATGTCCTCCAGCGTATCCATGGCCCTGTTTAATAGGTCGATATTGCCGTTTAAAAGGTCGTTCCTTGTAATCTTGTGAAAAATATCAGGAACAATGCCCAGATCTTCAATAGGTTCCCCATTTTTACGTAAAATACGACGGACGGCAAAATTAAAATTGGCCGCTTTTGGCAATTTGATCAGGGAACTGTGATCAACTTTTGCCTCGTCGATGAGTTTTCTCAAGGTTTCGTGGTTCCAGACATTGGCACCCCCTGCCCCCGTATTGGCATGGGTTCCGATCACTTTTCCCAGTTGATGGTCCTGGAATCCTGCAGCAAACATGTCTGCCGCACTGTAACAAAGGGCATCTGTAATCAATAGCATGGGCTTGTTATATCCCTTTTGAAAATCCTTCCTGTCTTTTAAGACGGTTATGGGATACCCCGATGAATAGGGATCCCCCGTTCTTTTTGACAATCCTATGGACCTTGTCCAGCTAGACAGGTCTATGATCTCACTTGACGCATCGTATTTCTCACACAGGTTAAGCGTAAGTTCGGAATTTATAAATTGTGCTTTTTGAAATTCAATACCCTTTCCAACAAGGTATGCCAACAGGAGTTCACTGGCAGTAATAAGGCCGCCACCGTTCCCCCGGATATCCAGAATCAGTGCTTCGTTTTCACTTGCTTCGAGCTGTGACAGGACCTCCCTGAAATCAGCTATGAATTTCTCTGCACTCTGGACGGCAAAACTGTATATCCTGATATATCCGGCCTTAAGTTTTCTTCCTTCCCGCTTCACTACCCGGCCCTTCATGGTTTTTGGAAAATTGGTCGGGCGAAGCCAGCTGCTCTTCTTGCTTACCTTCTTTGTTTTTGAAACATCACTGTACAGGTTGGCTTTCATCTGGTTGACTGATAAGGTATCATAGTCGAACCCGTTCGCAACCACAGTGGCATTTAATGCCTGCTCCGTCCGGTCAAAATATGGAGGGTAATAAGATACCAGCCACTCCAGGTCAATAGTGAATCGCTGCTGCTGACCCGGATCACAACACGTTAAGGTTACCATGTGTTCTTCAGGGGGTGTGGATGTGGCCAAAGACCGTATGGTCAGTGTGTCAAGGCCCCTGGCCATCCTGGCATCCTTGTTGCTCCCGGATTGATTTTCAGAATTTAAGGCAATGGCCCTCTTTATTGGAATGTTGTTCCAATAGAGGACCTGCAGCCCTTTAGCCAGTTTTGATTCGTGCTTTACAATGTCGTTGAAGACGGTGGTGATAATATATTCCGGTTCCGTATCCTCCTGGGTCGCATAAAACTCCTCAATGAGGAAGGGAAGGAAGGCAAAGCGGTTCTTGTAGGGAAATGGAAGGATGTAACGGGTATGAAGATCCCTCAGGGAACTGAAGATATCGAGCAATTCCTTATGGAAATTATGATCGTCGCCGTAGTCTTCATTATTAGACAGGTTGTATTTAATGTCGCGGATCATCAGGTTGATCCTGTCTACCGGGTTGATCGCGTACATGGAGCGTTTCAGGATTTTGTGCACATAGACCTCTTCCAAGATCACCTTCGCCTGCCTCAGAATACACAACTTGTCATCCACGGATAAATTACTGGAAGATTTTAAAAAGGTTTCCAGGGTCATGAGTTCGTTAAAATCCTCCCATTTGGGACTTCCTACTTCATACACACTGCTGTCCAGTGAAAGCGCAGGCCGGTCGTAAAAATCCGGCAATTTTTTTCGAATATAGTCAGGTACGGGATGTTGTGCCATTCTTCGGAAGTGTTCATCGTCCTCCACAACCGTTAATTTATCCATGGGGATGGGTATGGCAATCTCACTAAACGGGATCCCCGCACCCCATTCCAGGTGTCCTTCGTCTAATTCATTACCCTCCATATCCACGTGAAATTCAGGGACCAGAAACCAGTCCATCTGAAATGGGTTATCCGATGCCGACAACAATCCATCGCCAAGGGCGTTTTCCAGGTCCATGGCCAGCTGATCCAGATTCCGAAGGCCATTCGCGATCGTGTTGGTCGCGTCTTGCAGGGAGATGGGCGGTAAAGTTTCTGTTGTATGGGCTTCCTTTAAGTAAAGGTACCTGCTCGAACGGTCAATCTTCAACTTTTCAATATCGGAGGTATTAAACCCGAATTTTTTAATGATCCGTTTCTGGGCACATCTAGGAACGCCATTGATAAATATCCCTATCAGGTTTTTTTCAGTAGCCTCTATCAATTTCATATAAGGATCATCCCTATAGCCATTTACAATTAACATATCTGCCTTCATGCCTGCCTGCAATGAACCCAAAGCATTTTCCCAACCCAGTATTTTGGCCGGGTTGGCAGTAACCATGCGCACCAACTCTTCTTTTGTAAACAATGGTCCGTCAGGGTGGTTTTCGCTTACGAGATAGGCTACTTTTAATTCTTCCAGCAAGTTTTTACTGCCGCTGGGCGACCAGTCCGATCCCAACCCAATCGTAATATGGTTATCCTTTGCCGCCTGCATATCGGCCGTGGCTCCGTAGAGCACCAGGTTACTCATGGGGGACCATGTCATGGATCCGCCCCGTGCGCCAAAGACTTCAAAATCTTCCC
>DATGCB010000006.1:0-3022 GCA_035312365.1 Eudoraea sp.
ATCCAAAATGCGGGTATTTCGTATGTAAAGGTATTGTTAATTCAATGTTAAGTCGAAGAAGTACGTCAAGAGGTGATAAAAAGTCGTCGTTAAACAACTTATACCTCTTGATTATATACAAATAAACGGCTTAATCATAAAATGGAGGGCTGCTTCCTTTTTCATTATACGAAGCAGTTGCTATTTGTTTTGAGCTGGGTCAAGCCTCTCAGCTGTACCTACTTGTGGGTTTCTAAAACAACTTCCTTATCCGTAAGCGCCATGACATACAGCCCAAAGGGCATGACAATGGCTGTTGATGAGGCGTCCTTTTCTGTTTGCTGATTTTTAATACCCACAGTCATCCTGTCGTCCGTTTCACTGGTCGTATAAAGGTTGGGTACGGTTCCGGCCGTTGTTTTACCACTGCAATAAACAAGAACCATTTTCTTTGAAAAATCAACTTCAGGAACGGGTATCCCGGGTTTTCTGGTTTTGTTTATCCTGGAAAAAAAACTATTGAGTGCCGCTTCCTCACGGATTACCATAAGTTCCGGCGTCTCGGTGCCCCCGTAATTATCGCTGAGAACCAGGTTTAATTCTTCCGAGTCTTCCACTGCGTTCGCGGTATTGTCCAACGCATTTTTTTGGTTTTTGCAACCTACAGCTATTAATAAGATAAGCAATGTTATATATTTCATAAACAAGTTAATACGTACTTTTATAACTTGATTTATATGCCTTTTCATAGACAGCCTCATACAGGGGAAGGATGTTTAGAATATCAAATTTCAGGGCTACATTATGGGCACTTTCCTTAAACGATTCAAGGACGTCATCGTCCTTTAATATACGCAACGCATTCTGTACCATATCGTCTACATCGCCAACGTCGCTCAGAAAGCCGGTAATCCCATGTTTATTAACTTCCGGAATCCCTCCGGCATTGCTGGATATCACGGCGACCTTGTTGATCATGGCCTCCAGGGCGGCGAGGCCAAAGCTTTCTGTTTCAGAAGGCAATAGGAAAAGATCGGAGAAGCATAGAATTCTGTCTATTTCATGGCTGTTCCCAAGAAATACGACCTTCTCTTCGATTTTTAACCTTTGGCATAACCTTTCGGCCTTTTCCTTCTCCGGGCCCTCTCCAACCATCACTAACCGGGCAGGGATCTCCTTTTGAATTCCGTGGAAGATTCTCACCACATCGGGAATACGCTTTACTTTTCTAAAATTACTTATGTGGGTAATGATCCTTTCATCATCATCCGCCATCAGTGAACGCTGACAATCCGTGAAATGGGTACTGCACTTTTTCTTATCTATGAAATTGGGGATGACTTCAATTTCCCTTTTAATGTTGAAAAATTCCAGGGTGTTCTTTCTAAGATCCTCTGAAACAGACGTCACAATGTCAGATTTGTTAATACTGAACGTCACGGCAGGTTTATAAAACGGATGATTTCCCACCAGGGTAATGTCCGTACCGTGCAAGGTGGTTATCATGGGAATGTAGATACCTTCCTCTTCCAGAATTTTCTTCGCCATATACCCGGCATAGGCATGCGGAATGGCATAATGTACATGTAACAGTTCTATTCCAAAGTGTTTTATTGTATCCACCAGTTTGCTGGACAACGCCAATTCGTACGGCTGATAATGGAAAAGAGGGTATTCTGGCACATGAACCTCGTGAAAATGGATTTTGTTGCTGAGCAACTCAAGGCGAACGGGCTGGCGGTACGTAACGAAATGGACTTCGTGCCCCCTGTTAGCAAGGGCAATCCCTAATTCGGTGGCCACCACGCCACTCCCCCCAAAGGTAGGGTAACAAACTATTGCGATCTTCATGGATACAAAACTAGCATTAAAATATATACCTAATTGATAAGAGAATCATAAATAGCCTGTTGAATTCGCGTACGCAGGCCCGATTTAATCAACAACCGGTTGGTTGCTGAAGGATAGGTCCTGTTTGAAAGGAATACATAGACAATTTCTTCATCCGGATCAGCCCAGGTATACGTTCCGGTAAAGCCGCTATGACCAAAACTCTTTCGGGACACACAGCCACATGTGGGCCCTTTATCCTTAAGCTGTGGCTTGTCGAAACCCACGCCCCGGCGAACTTCGTTATTACAGAAATAACATTTATTGAATTTCTCTACGGTCCGTTCATCCAAAAATCGTTCTCCCCCGTAATAGCCCCCCTGCAGGTACATTTGCATCATCTTGGCGACATCATTTGCATTGCTGAAGAGTCCGGCATGCCCTCCCACTCCGCCTTGCATGGCCGCCCCCATATCGTGCACATAACCCTGGACAGTCTGGTATCTGTAGTAGGTATCAACTTCGGTGGGAACGATCCTGTCCTTTGGAAAGGTATCCAGCGGATTATAACCCATTGAGGTAGTACCTATGGACTTAAACAGGAATTCATCCACCAGGGTATCCAAGCGGGTCTTATACGTGTCTTCCACGTACTTTTTAAGCACATAGTAGGCAACATCACTGTACCGGTACCGGTTAGATTTCAACCCCTGCCTTTCAATGCGGTGGTAAATAGAGTCCTGATAAGCATCTGCAAGGTACATTTTGTCCGTCACCCGGATTGAAAAACCATCTGCTGGATGGTTCCTGTAATACTCATTTGATGGCTTTCTCTTTTTATCCAGCGTATCTATGTAAAAAGCGATCCAGGCAGGCAGTCTGCCATAGTGGCTCAGGGCCTTTAAAACCGTTACGTTCTTCAGTTCAGAATCGGCAAATTCCGGGATCAGTTCCTGAAATGTGTTATTTAAGGTGATCTTTCCGTCCTCCTCCATCTTCATAACCACCGGTAAAGTTGCCAGAATTTTGGTTATGGAGGCCAGGTCGTAAATATGGTCTGTAGTGATACTGTCTGATGATATATAGGTTGGTTTTCCAAATCCCTTGTTATAGATAATTTTTCCTTTGCGGGCAATTACTACCTGGGCTCCCGGGAACATTAAAGAGTCGAGTCCATTTTTTACCAAACTATCTATTTTTGCCAATTTAGACG
>DATGCB010000007.1:0-6053 GCA_035312365.1 Eudoraea sp.
CATTTCAGCATCATTGATACCCTTCCTGGAGCATGATGATGCCAACAGGGCCTTGATGGGATCCAACATGATGCGGCAGGCAGTTCCGCTGTTAAAACCACAGTCTCCCATTGTGGGAACTGGTCTGGAAAGGCAGGTTGCCTCTGATTCCAGGGTACTGATCAATGCCGAGGGAGATGGTGTTATAGAATATGTGGATGCAAAGAGAATTACGATTACCTATAAACGCTCTGAGGAAGCAAAATTGGTAAGTTTTGAGGAAGACTCCAAGACGTATGAATTGGTAAAATTCCGTAAAACCAATCAGGGAACAAGCATTAACCTGAAGCCGATCGTGAAAAAAGGCGACAAGGTTAAGAAAGGGCAGGTACTTTGCGAAGGGTATGCCACCGAAAGTGGTGAACTGGCATTGGGCAGGAACCTTAAGGTAGCCTTTATGCCCTGGAAGGGATATAATTTTGAGGATGCCATCGTAATTTCTGAAAAAGTGGTCCGGGAGGATATTTTTACTTCCATCCATATTGACGAATACGCGCTGGAAGTCAGGGATACCAAGTTAGGTGCAGAGGAACTGACCAACGATATTCCGAATGTTTCCGAGGAAGCCACCAAAGATCTGGATGAGTACGGAATGATCAGGATCGGTGCCGAAGTTAAACCCGGGGACATCCTGATCGGAAAGATCACACCAAAAGGAGAATCGGATCCCACACCGGAAGAAAAGCTTTTGCGCGCTATTTTCGGGGATAAGGCGGGAGATGTAAAAGATGCTTCCTTAAAGGCGTCCCCTTCCTTAAGGGGCGTGGTTATTGACAAAAAACTATTTTCACGATCTATTAAAGACAAGCGCAAGCGATCTGAAGATAAGGAAGCAATTACGAATCTTGAACTGGAATATGAAGTTAAATTCCAGGAATTAAAAGATATTCTTGTCGATAAGCTTTTTAAGATAATCAATGGTAAAACATCACAGGGTGTGCTGAATGACCTGGGGGAAGAAGTACTTCCAAAAGGGAAGAAGTATACCATGAAGATGTTAAATGCGGTAGATGACTTTGCACACCTGGTAAGCGGAAGCTGGACCACGGACAAGGCAACGAATATCCTGGTCGCTGATTTACTTCACAACTATAAGATCAAATTAAACGACCTTCAGGGAAACCTGAGGCGGGATAAATTCACAATTTCCGTTGGGGACGAATTGCCTGCGGGTATTATGAAGTTGGCCAAGGTGTATATTGCCAAGAAAAGGAAGCTCAAAGTAGGAGATAAAATGGCAGGGCGACACGGTAATAAGGGAATTGTTGCCAGGATCGTGCGGCAGGAGGATATGCCGTTCCTTGAAGATGGCACTCCTGTGGATATCGTTCTCAACCCATTGGGGGTTCCTTCCCGGATGAACATCGGGCAGATCTATGAAACCGTTCTTGGATGGGCCGGCGAAAGTCTGGGCAGAAAGTTTGCCACACCAATTTTTGACGGAGCCACCCTGGATCAGATCAATGCTCTGACCGATGAGGCGAAGGTACCGAGGTTCGGACATACTTATCTCTATGACGGCGGAACGGGACAACGTTTTGATCAACCGGCCACCGTGGGGATCATCTATATGTTGAAACTTGGACATATGGTAGACGACAAGATGCATGCCCGTTCCATCGGACCATACTCCCTTATTACACAGCAACCCTTAGGCGGTAAAGCGCAGTTCGGGGGTCAGCGTTTCGGAGAAATGGAGGTATGGGCCCTGGAGGCTTACGGCGCATCCGCCACCCTTAGGGAGATCCTTACGGTAAAATCCGATGACGTCATTGGCAGGGCTAAAACCTATGAATCCATTGTAAAGGGTGAAACAATGCCGGAACCTGGTTTACCAGAATCGTTCAATGTATTGATGCACGAACTTAAAGGCTTAGGTTTGGACATTAGATTGGAAGAATAACAATAATTCCTGTAACACATTATAATTTACTATCAGCATTAGCATTATGGCTAGACTAAAAGATAACAGTACAATTAAGAGGTTTGATAAAATTTCAATCGGGCTGGCTTCACCGGAATCCATATTAGCCGAATCGAGAGGGGAAGTTTTAAAACCGGAAACCATCAATTACAGAACCCACAAACCGGAACGGGACGGTCTTTTCTGCGAGCGTATCTTTGGACCTGTTAAGGACTATGAATGCGCTTGCGGAAAATACAAAAGGATTCGCTACCGCGGTATTGTCTGTGATCGTTGCGGGGTAGAAGTCACCGAGAAAAAAGTGCGCCGGGACCGGGTGGGGCATATTAATTTGGTGGTTCCTGTGGCACATATATGGTATTTCCGTTCCCTGCCAAATAAAATAGGATATCTCCTGGGGTTACCTTCCAAGAAATTGGACATGATCATTTATTATGAGCGATATGTGGTTATACAACCGGGGGTAGCCCAGGGGCCGGAAGGGGAAGAAATTGAAAAGATGGATTTCCTTACAGAGGAGGAATATCTGAATATTCTGGAAACTATTCCACCGGAAAATCAATACCTGGAAGACGCTGACCCCAACAAATTTATTGCCAAAATGGGAGCAGAATGCCTCATAGACCTTTTGTCGCGGATAGATCTTAAGGAGTTATCCTATGACTTAAGGCATAAGGCCAACATGGAAACTTCCAAGCAACGCAAGACCGAAGCCCTTAAGAGGCTCCAGGTGGTAGAAGCGCTCAGGGAGTCACAGGATAACAGGGAGAACCGCCCCGAGTGGATGATCATGAAGGTTATTCCCGTCATTCCACCAGAACTGCGGCCGCTGGTACCATTAGATGGGGGTCGCTTTGCTACTTCAGATCTAAACGACCTTTACAGGAGGGTGATCATCAGGAATAACCGACTTAAAAGGTTAATGGAGATCAAGGCACCTGAAGTAATTCTCCGAAATGAGAAACGGATGCTGCAGGAAGCAGTGGATTCCCTGTTTGATAACACCCGTAAGGCCTCAGCTGTTAAAACAGAATCTAACCGGCCCCTGAAATCACTTTCAGATTCCCTTAAGGGGAAACAAGGACGTTTTCGTCAGAACCTCCTGGGGAAAAGGGTGGATTATTCGGCACGTTCTGTGATTGTCGTTGGTCCCGAGATGAAATTATACGAATGCGGCCTTCCCAAGGATATGGCGGCCGAATTGTACAAACCATTTGTGATCCGTAAACTCATTGAAAGGGGTATTGTCAAAACCGTGAAGTCGGCCAAAAAGATCATTGACAAGAAGGAACCGGTAGTCTGGGATATTCTTGAAAATGTATTGAAAGGACACCCTGTGTTATTGAACCGGGCCCCGACGCTGCACCGTTTGGGAATTCAGGCCTTTCAGCCGAAATTGATCGAGGGGAAGGCCATTCGCCTGCATCCCCTGGTCTGTACTGCATTTAACGCGGATTTCGACGGGGATCAGATGGCAGTGCATTTGCCGCTAGGACCTGAGGCTATTTTAGAAGCTCAATTGTTAATGCTGGCTTCTCACAATATTTTGAATCCAGCGAACGGTTCACCGATTACGGTACCTTCTCAGGATATGGTACTGGGACTGTATTATATGACCAAAGAGCGCAAATCTACGGACGAGGTGCCTGTAAAAGGAGAGGGTCTTACCTTCTACTCTTATGAGGAAGTGGTCATTGCTTTTAATGAAGGTCGCGTTGAATTAAATGCGATTATCAGGGTGAGGGCTAAGGACTTCAACGAAGCAGGCGAGTTGGTCAATCAGATCATACCCACTACGGTCGGGAGGGTCTTATTCAATATGGTAGTTCCCGAAAAGGCTGGGTATATCAACGATGTATTGAACAAAAAATCCCTGCGGGATATTATCGGAAGAATCCTGGCGGTTACGGATGTACCGACCACGGCGGACTTCCTTGATAAAATAAAAACCATGGGGTATGATTTCGCATTTAAGGGAGGCTTGTCCTTCAGCCTTGGGGACATCATTATTCCTAAGGAAAAACATGAAATGATCTCTGATGCCAATGAACAGGTAGATAGCATTATGATGAATTATAATATGGGACTCATCACCAACAACGAGCGTTACAATCAGGTAATAGATGTCTGGACCTCTACGAATGCCCTGTTGACTGAATTGGCTATGACGCGGATCCGGGAAGACCAGCAAGGATTTAACTCGGTATACATGATGTTAGATTCCGGTGCAAGAGGTTCCAAGGAGCAGATACGGCAGCTGACCGGAATGCGGGGATTGATGGCCAAGCCGAAGAAATCTACGGCAGGGGGAGGAGAAATTATTGAAAACCCCATTCTGTCTAATTTTAAGGAGGGTCTTTCCATTTTGGAATACTTTATATCCACCCACGGGGCGCGTAAGGGACTTGCGGATACCGCACTTAAAACTGCGGATGCCGGGTATCTTACCCGACGATTGGTGGATGTTTCTCAGGATGTGATCGTCAATATTGAAGATTGCGGTACCCTCAGAGGTATTGAAGTTGAACCTTTGAAGAAAAACGAAGAGATCGTTGAAACCCTGGGAGAACGGATCCTGGGAAGGGTGTCCCTTCACGATGTATATGACCCGCTGACCGAGGAGCTATTGCTCCAAGCCGGTCAGGAGATCCTTGAAATCGATGTAAGAAACATTGAAGCTTCACCCATAGAGCGGGTTGAAGTGCGGTCTGCGCTTACCTGTGAAGCTCAAAAAGGGATTTGTGCCAAATGTTATGGCAGAAACCTCTCGACCAACAAAATGGTTCAACGGGGTGAAGCCGTTGGTGTTGTGGCGGCCCAATCTATTGGAGAACCGGGCACCCAGCTGACATTGCGTACCTTCCACGTGGGGGGTATTGCCGGAAACATTTCCGAAGACAGCAAGCTTGAAGCCAAATTTAACGGGATTGCTGAGATCGAGGATCTGCGCACTGTGAAAGGTGAAAATAGTGAAGGCAGCAATGCCGATATTGTTATTTCCAGGACATCGGAAATTAAAATAGTTGATTCCAAAACGGGTATTACCTTGAGTACCAATAACATTCCATATGGCTCTCAGCTGTTTGTTAAAAATGGCAAGAAGGTAGAGAAGGGTGATATCATTTGCGCCTGGGATCCCTATAACGGGGTTATCGTCTCTGAATTCCCCGGGAAAATTGCCTATGAGAATATCGAGCAGGGCGTAACCTATCAGGTTGAAATTGATGAACAGACCGGCTTCCAGGAAAAGGTTATTTCAGAATCCAGGAACAAGAAGCTAATTCCAACACTGCTGATCAAAAATAACAAGGATGAGGTATTGCGTTCGTATAACCTCCCGGTGGGATCCCATCTTATGGTCGATGACGGAGATAAGATCAAAGAAGGTAAGATTTTGGTAAAAATACCACGTAAATCTGCTAAGGCCGGGGACATTACCGGTGGCCTGCCCAGAGTTACCGAATTGTTTGAGGCGCGTAACCCGTCGAACCCGGCGGTTGTTTCAGAAATTGATGGTGTAGTATCGTTTGGTAAGATCAAAAGAGGGAACAGGGAGATTATCATTGAATCCAAATTGGGTGAGGTGAAGAAATATCTTGTTAAGCTTTCCAACCAGATCCTGGTTCAGGAAAATGATTACGTCCGGGCCGGAATGCCACTCTCTGACGGATCTATTACCCCTGAGGATATCCTGGCCATTAAAGGGCCATCGGCGGTGCAGCAGTACCTGGTGAACGAGGTCCAGGAAGTATATCGCCTTCAGGGGGTGAAGATCAACGACAAACATTTTGAAGTCGTGGTTCGGCAGATGATGCGTAAAGTTCGTATTGAGGATCCGGGAGATACTATTTTCCTTGAAAACCAATTTGTGCATAAGGACGACTTCATTGAAGAGAATGATGAGATCTTTGGTAAAAAAGTGGTGATCGACGCAGGGGAGTCTGAAAGTCTTAAGGCAGGCATGATTATTACTGCGCGTGAATTGCGGGATGAAAATTCAATTTTAAGACGGAATGACAATACGGTGGTGACAGCCAGGGACGCGATTGCTGCCACGGCTACACCCATCCTTCAGGGTATAACACGGGCC
>DATGCB010000008.1:0-2592 GCA_035312365.1 Eudoraea sp.
ATGTTGTCATTCGTGTTAAGGCCGGTGAAAACTGGCATGAACTGGTGCTCTGGACTCTTGGACAGGGCTATGGGGGCCTCGAAAACCTGAGCCTTATTCCGGGCAATACAGGTACCGCGCCTATCCAGAACATCGGCGCCTACGGGGTGGAATTAAAAGATGTTTTTGAAAGTTGCGAAGCCATGGAAATAGCATCGCGGAAGCTGGTAACCTTTACAAGGGAAGCCTGTGAATTTGATTATCGCGACTCTTTTTTTAAAAATCAAGGCAAGGGGGTCTTTATCATTATTTCTGTGACGATCAGGTTAAAGAAAAGGAACCACGAACTCCATACGACCTATGGTGCCATTGACAAAGAGCTGCAAAAAAACGGAATAAAAAACCCTTCCATCCGCGATATCTCCAAGGCGGTGATTGCTATCAGACAAAGTAAATTGCCCGACCCGAAAGTGCTGGGGAATAGCGGCAGTTTCTTTCAAAATCCCGTCATGGACAAAACGGAATTTCTGCGATTTCAAAAAAATCATCCGGAGGCACCCTATTACTCCTTATCTGCCAATGCTTATAAAGTACCTGCTGGCTGGCTTATAGAACAGTGCGGTTTTAAAGGGAAAAAATTTGGGGATGCAGGGGTCCATAAAAACCAGGCCCTGGTTCTTGTGAATCACGGTGCCGCCACAGGAGCCCAAATACTGGCACTTGCCCATAGAATTCAGAAGGAGGTCGAAAGCAAATTTGGAATTAAAATCCTGCCCGAAGTAAATATTGTTGACTGATACTTCCAAAAATTAACTTAACTTAGTAAGGCACTGTAGCGGCACTGTCTCAATGGAAAAAATAACCCCCGGGAAGAGCTTCCCGGGGGCTATACCAAACCAAACTAACCAAAAACTAAATGTACAATAACCAGTTGTACATTTATCTAATTAAAATTGAGATACTGTTTATATAACAATCAATTTTATAAATTAGCGTTTAACCTATATACGGTTAGAATGATAAGATTGGATGCTCAGTGTTGATAATTTTATGATTTTGTAACCCTGCTATGAGCACACTTCTTGAGAAACATATTGTGGAACTGTTACAGGAGCGAAATGACAAGGCTATTTCTCTCCTCTATGAGCATTATGGGGATACGCTCTACGGAGTTGCATATAAGGTGGTAAGGGATGAGGAATTGGCACAGGACGTACTTCAGGAAAGTTTTGTTAAAATCTGGAAGAAATCTGATTCCTATGACGCCTCCAAAGCAAAATTATTTACATGGCTGTTCAGGATCACCCGCAATACGGCAATCGACAAGTTAAGAAGTGTAAATACAAAATCTGATAAAGAAATCCAAATTGATGTTTCAGACGTATATAACTTAGGTGTCAACAGCATTAGACCAGAGTTCATGGACGTTAAAGAGAACCTGGATAAAATTGAGACCAAGTACCAGATTGTGTTAGATGCACTGTTTTTTCAGGGTATGACGCAACAGGAGGCCAGTGATGAATTAGACATCCCCCTGGGAACTATAAAATCCAGATTAAAGATTGGTCTCAGGGAACTCAAAAAGATCTATGGTAACACCATGTTGCTGCTGCCTTTGATAAGTGAGTTGTGGAAGGATGTTATGAGTCCGCTTTTTTAATGTCGCATGCATAGTTCCATTTGCTGGCTCATTGAAGAATAAAAAAAATAAAACAATGAAAGAAAAAATACGCATATTTTTAGATACGGACCTTTTGGAAAAGTATCTAATTGGTACCATTTCTGAGGAGGAAACCCAGCAGGTGGAGCGCTACATTGCGATGTATCCCAAGGTCAGGGAGACCTATGACGAATTACAGGCAAACCTTGAGACCTTTGCCAAAATGCATGCCATTAAGGCACCAGAGGGACTCAAGGCCAGGATCCTTGAAAGGATCAAGGCTCAGAATGCGGGCAGAAGGAGGTTCAGGAGATACGCGATCGCGGCCAGCATCGCGGCATTTGTCTTTGCAGGTTCTTCCTATTTTTTCTGGGATCAAAGCCAGGGTCTTATTGAAGAAAATACCATTGTCAACAATAAGATCAGGGACCTTGAAGAGGATATGCGCGAGCAATTGGAAGATGTCAGGAATCAGTTTATCGTACTGAACAATCCCCAAACGAAGAAATATGTGGTGAAGGGCAATAAAAAGGCTGAAGAATTGAAGGCGGTTGCTTATATTAATCCGGTCAAAAAATTATCGTATATCAATGTACAGAATCTGCCGAATTTACCTGAAAATCAATGTTACCAGATGTGGGCCGAAGTAAATGGGGAAATGGTGAACCTTGGTGTCATTAAAAATGTCGATGATAAGGATAAGCTCAGGCCTTTGCCTTATGCTGAGAACGCCGTAAGTTATATTACCATTGAGCCGATGGGTGGAAACGATACACCTACGGTACAGAATATAGTAGCAAACATTTCTTACTAGAAATAAACGTTTAACGCTGAACAAGGCCCCGACTGTATTGTCGGGGCTTTTATTTTGTATCTTTGCTGAAAGATTTAACATGAAGTTTTTTTTACTGACAATTGGTCTTCTGGCATTAGCATTTGCGGGTATCGCCATA
>DATGCB010000009.1:0-8697 GCA_035312365.1 Eudoraea sp.
CCTTAAATGTCCGAAATTAAATTTGTTCACAAACAATATCCAGGAGATTAAAACCCGCAAATTAGAATGGCCCCCTCGCCCGCATTATTACATTTGTTATTTTGAGGTGGACCGTAATCAAAGAAAAAAGGGACAGGGTTACAAGGTACCAAGGAGGTGGTACTCTACTTTTATGTCACTCAACCCCAATATAGCCTGTCTAAATATTTCAAAAGGAAATCCAGGACCCTTTGCTTTCATCCTCCTCCTTCAACATAGCGCCTTTTTTTTGAGTGCCAAGGGGGATTTACCATGAATTACCGGCTTGTGCAATACTTCCTCATGGTGTTCCTTTTCCCAATTTGCTTATCATGCAATGGTCATACATGATATATGACGGTTAAATGCTAAAAGTTAATCGTAGTAGTAACGATTAACTTTTAACCCAGGCTAATTCATTGGGCATTCAAACCTATGGCTCTGGAATCATAAAAGTGGTTTAGTTAATTTTAACCGACCAGGTTTACTATTTCCTTTTGTTCGGTAATATGATGGTTCCGGTCAGAACATGATCCGTTCTATGTTCAGGAATAAATTGCGTAGGATCGCCATCGACAAACAGATCAACATAGCTGTCTGTATAGCCGCCGCCGGAAGCACCTTCAAAACGACCTGTCCCGCCTATAAAAGTAAATGGATCTTGAAACTGAAATTCATAGAGCGGATCAACATAAGGCAGCGGAACCACATGGCCTATTTCCCCGGGAGAAGGTACAAGGAAATATAATTCATCTCCATTGGCAGCAACAAATACACCCTCACCGTTTTTATAGTCGAAACCGCTGCCACAAAAGAATATTTCCGTTGTAAATTTTCCCAGGTGGGTTCCAGTACCTTCTCCTACCTGATAATTGTAGTCCAGGTATGGAGCTTCATCACAGGTTCCTATTGTGACATCATATTTCCTCGTTGTATAAAATTTTGCCTTGAAAGGGATGCTTCGCATGCCCCCCTTCTTTCCGGCAAGATTATTGCTATCCTCCTGACCCCTCAGTAGGGTGTCATTTGATAAGATTTCGACTCCTGATTTTTCACATGCAAGCACAAGGCCTATAATGGTTGCCAGGAATAATAAGTTAACATTAAAAATTTTCATGATCTTTGGAATTAATAGGCCAAAACGCGACCTGATTATACAATGATTTAAAGATTTTATCAAGAGCTCTTTTCTTTAAAATCCTATACCAAAGTTGTTGAAAAATGGATGGCGTGACATATCAATTATGTTGTAAAGAAGTGTACATAATTCACAATTCACGGTGTAAATTGTTCATATGTTGCATGATGTACTCCAGCAATATAAAGGCCCGTTATTTTGATGTAGGACTCGGAACCTGAATTGATGACAAATTCACTTTATCCAATAAATCCTGAAATCGGAGGTCTGCGCGCAAGATATCGAATATTGGATCTACGCCAAGATAGGGCATATTGTTATCCCGTGCGGCATGGGCTTTATGGAGCCAGGAAATCGCTTTTTCCTTGTTTCCAGCCCTGGTGTATAGCGTTGCAATTTGCCAGGGAGTAATATAGGTGGTATCTGAACGTTCGATGAGCAATTGGGCAAGGTTCTCCAACGCTCCGGGATAACCATTCTCGAGTTCCCCACTTCGTAGTGCCTCCACGGCCCGATGATCTCCCTTGGCGTCATAGGACAAATTCCATATGACCAGTGCCTCGGTGTACATACTTTTCATATGATAGGCCGTCCGTAAAGTAGAAAGGGCAACAGGGTCAGTAGGTGCTTTTTTTAATGTTTCGTTGAGTACCGTTATAGCCTTGTTAAATTCTCTGGCGTATAACAGGTCCATACCATAAAGTGCCTTGTATAAGGAGTTGAAGGGGTCTAATTTCATGGCAATTTCGATTTGTTCCATAGCCTCATCAGGCCGATGCAGTATATTCAACACATGCGACAAATAAGCCCTGGCAGCCGAGTAGTTCGGATTAAGTGCTATGGCTTTTCTCAAATATACTTCGGATTGCACATAGTTCCAATCAACCCAGCAGCTCATGGCACCTAGTGAAAAATATACTTCCGGGGGTGTATTTTCAAGTTCCATTACCCTGGCCTTCAGGGCTGCAATCTTCGTTTCCGTACCACTTTCAAAATAAGAAGTCAACCCTTGTTGCAGTCTTCCGATCCACACCTGTAAAATTCCCGCATAGGCCAGAGGATACTCCGGATCTATTTTACGCGCTAACTCAAAATAGTCCATTGCGATATTCAAATCTTCTTCGGTAAGTTTGTTCCAATAAAACTTCCCCTTCAAATAGGCTTTATAGGCATTTTCGTTGACTTCCGGGGTTCGTTTCAGCAAGGTTTCTTCCTCCGGGGTAAACCCGACCTTAATCTCTTCTGCTATGTTTCTTACCACATCACTTTGCAGGACCTGTATATTTCTTAAGTCCTGATCATATTCATTGGCCCATAAATGCCTTTCTTTCGGGAAAGCCTCTATTAATTGTAATTGAATGCGGATCCGCTCGCCTGAACCCATTACAGATCCTTCAATGATGGTCTCAACATCCAGATCCCTTGCAATTTCCTGCATTGAAAGCATATTTTTATCATCGTATCGAAGCGTAGAAGTTCTTGATATGACCCTAAGTTCTGATATTTGCCCTAGCGCTCCAATCAGTGCATCATGGAATCCGTTCACAAAATAATCCTGTTCAGGATCTCCGGTAAAGTTGTGTATCGGCAAAACGGCAATTGATCTATGGGGTGGAGCAACCGGGTAATACACGTAGCCTGTAATGATGGCTATAAGGGCAAGGAGGCCGAGTAAAAAAGAAGTTGTATGTTTCAGTTGCCATTTGTTGGTTTTTACGAGGGCTTGCCCTGAAGGTTTCATATCTTCTCCCTGGGACCCGACCTGATTTTCCTGCCGGTACTTATTCCTGGCTTCCCCGGGCGGGAAACCATAATATTTTTGAAAGCTTTTATTAAAATATGATGGACTTCCAAAACCAACCCGATAGGCTATTTCAGAAACCGTAGCCACATCATTTTGCAATAATTTCATAGCTTCCTTCAATCGAATTTCACGGATAAACTGACTGATCGATTTTGATTCGAGGAACTTTACTTTTCTGTAAAGTTGGGAACGGCTTATCCCAACCTGCTCCGCTAACTCCTTAACACCAAATTCTTCATTTTCCAGGTTTTTAAGAACTACCTCCCCAACCCTTTTTATAAAGGACTCGTTCATGGAAAGTTCTTTTCGATCTGTCATTGGGTAAATAGATTAAAAAAGGCCTGTGGTGTAGATGTAATTTAACAATAATAGAAATTATTTCCGCAAAATAGGGGGTTAAATCAAATTCATTGCACAGAAATATTTGAATGGAGTCTGTATAAAAAAAGTCATGGTTTGTACCAAATCAATATTTCAATTATCAGGTCGGAAAGCTTTTTACAGGAGCGTTGATTGATTTCCGGCAGGGACGGGCCAGGATGCTTTTGCGACCCGCGCTTGGGCAGCAACCAAAGATCACATGAATTTCAGTGCTACCATTTTCGCGATCAAATCCGCTCCTTAATCCGGCATGTACTCTTTTTTATAGGCTGAGGGCGTCCTCCCAGTTACGGTCCTGAACTGCCTGTTAAAATTGGACAACGTTTGAAAACCACTTTCATAGCACGCTTGTGAACTGTTCAGTTTATGGTCTATCAGTAGTTTACAGGCATAGCCGATCCGTATCTCGCTTACAAAATCAGAAAAAGTTTTATTGGCATGCACCTTAAAATACCTGCTAAAGGATGTAGGGGTCATGCTGCACAGTTCTGCCAGGTCCGAAACAGCCATTTTTTGCTTAAAATGCTTCATAACATACGCATAAACCCTGTTCATGCGTTCCGTATCCCCTTCCTTCAGGGTATTGGTATAGCCCGGACTGGCCAAGAGCTCTATTTCTGCTGACCGAGACAGGCAGTTCAGTATTTTGAGCAATTCCAGCACACTGTCAAACCCTTTTAACTTCAGAAGGTTAAAGAGCATTTTCTTTACGGTGAAGGCGGTTTCACCAGTGAGGTCTATTCCCCTTAAACTCTTTTTAAAAAGTTGCCGGAGTTTTATGGCTTCTTCCTTTTGGAATAATGCTTCACTGATGAAATTTTCATGAAAGTAAACAACAATGCCCTCCGACCAGGAATGCCTGTCGGCTTCACCTTCGTGATCGCTACGCCAGAGGTGGGGTAAATTAGGGCCCGTAAAGGTGATATCGCCTTCCCCAAAAGGTGTAACATGATCCCCGATAAAACGGGTACCCTTTCCCCTCAGTACGGTAAAGAGCTGATATTCCGGATGGAAATGCCAGTTCGGATCAAATACACGTTCTTTCAGCCTTTTAACCACAAAGGTCCGGCTGTGGGGTATGGGCGATTTTTGTAAAGCGGTTTTCAAGGCGGCTCTCCTTAATAATTATACAACAGGGAATTAGATTACATTGAATAAAACACTAATTTACCCCTAAATTTAAATAATTTTCTATTTATTGATATAATACAGTCACTATATGGCATAAGACAGTCTTCTTCTTTGCGCTATTATCTTTACATTGATGTCCCTATATATTCATTGGTTATGAAAACAATATTGAAGCGACTGCTCATTTTTTTGGTGCCCATCTTTTTATTTACAGCCTGCACAACTTCTTCCAGGAAACAAGTGGCCGATGACCAGCCACGGAGAATCGAGATCCTGTTTCTTGGACATGACCAGGAGCACCACAATTCAAGGGAGTATATGCCCATTTTAGCCTCTGCCCTGACCAAAAGCGGCATCAATATTACCTATACCGAAGATGTGGAGGATCTTAGGCCGGAAATGCTCAATCTGTATGACGGGCTAATCATTTATGCCAATCATGAGCGCATTTCCCCGGAACAGGAAAAAGCGCTCCTGGATTTTGTTGCCGAAGGCAAGGCCTTTGTTCCTATACATTCGGCCAGCTTTTGTTTTAAGAATTCACCGGAATACATCCGTTTGGTGGGAGCACAGTTTAAAGAGCACGGAACAGGAACGTTTACAGCAAAAATAACGGAAAAGAACCATCCCGTTACTCAGGGTTTGGAAGAATTTTCCACCTGGGATGAAACCTACCTCCATGATAAAATTTCGGATGATATCAAGGTCTTAATGGAACGGGTGGAGGCAGACCACCGCGAGCCCTGGACCTGGGTGAAGGAATTTGGAAAGGGTAAAGTCTTCTATACGGCCTATGGCCACGACGAACGTACCTGGAACAACCCCGGGTTTCAAAAGCTGATCAGGGAAGGAATTTTATGGGCTGTGCACGGTAAGGTGAAAGAAAACTGGGAAGCATTTGCAAAGGATATTCCGGAACTTGCCTATGAGGACCGGGACAGTATCCCTAATTATGAAAAGCGCGATCCCCCCTTAAAATACCAATTACCATTATCGCCCGAAGAATCGGCAAAATTGATTCAGGTTCCCGCCGGATTCAGGCTGGAATTGTTCGCTTCAGAACCCGATATTATTAACCCTATAGCCATGAACTGGGATGAAAATGGAAGGCTTTGGGTCATAGAGACGGTTGACTATCCGAATACGGTGCGTGATGACAAGGGTTCGGGTGATGATCGCATAAAAATCCTGGAGGATACGGATGGCGACGGCAAGGCGGATAAGGTTACCCTGTTTGCTGATAAACTGAACATCCCCACCAGCTTTGCCTTTTACGATGGAGGCATCATTGTTTCACAGGCCCCTCATTTTCTGTTCCTAAAAGATACAGACGGGGATGACAAGGCCGATATCAGGGAAATTGTGATCGATGGCTGGGGTACTTTTGACACACATGCGGGCCCGTCTAACCTGCAAAATGGCATCGACAATAAGATCTATGGGGTGGTGGGCTATTCAGGATTTGAGGGAACCATTTTCGGACGGGACCAGAAATTCAGCCAGGGGATGTATCGCTTTGATCCAAAAGAACAAAGCTTTGAATTCCTGACAAATACCAGTAACAATACCTGGGGACTTGGAATTACCGAGGACAATGTCCTTTTTGCTTCCACGGCAAATAACACCCATAGCGTCTATTTGGGGATTCCTAACAGGCATTTAACCGGTGTGGAAGGCATTCCTGCCCAGGGGAGCGCAAAGATCGATGGCCATTATGCCATGCAACCCATTACCCCAAATGTACGACAGGTGGACGTATTTGGAGGTTTTACAGCCGCTGCGGGACACCATTTTTACACAGCCCGTGATTATCCGGCTTCGTATTGGAACAAAGTAGCCCTGGTATCTGAACCGACCGGAGGCCTGGTCCATATGGCAAAGATCGAAAAAGATGGAGCCGGATATGTTGAAAAGGACGGCGGGAACCTCTTTGCAGGTTCAGACGAATGGGTTTCTCCTGTCGAGGCAAAAGTGGGCCCGGATGGTGCTGTTTGGGTCCTGGATTGGTATAATTTTATCGTACAGCACAACCCAACGCCAAATAAAGACCGGGGAGGTTATGATGCCGAAAATGGGAAAGGGAATGCCTATATCAATCCGTTGCGGGACAAATCCAGGGGACGTATCTGGCGTGTAGTTCCCAAAATGGCCGATAAAGAGGGTGCGCTTGTATTGGATAAAGAAAATCCCGGTGATTTGGTAGACGCCCTGTCAAATGACAATATGTTCTGGCGAATGACGGCGCAGCGGCTTTTGGTGGAACGAGGCAATACAGACGTCTTTTCCGACCTTTATAAATTGGTGAATGACCCAACATTGGATGAACAGGGTCTAAATGCAGCCGCACTTCATGCGCTTTGGACCATAAAAGGACTTGGTGCACTGGAATCGGACAAGGAAGCCCGGAATGTGGTGGCAGGGGCCTTATATCACCCTTCGGGGGCAGTGCGAAGGGCGGGAATAGAGCTCCTTCCAAAAAATGAACAATCTGATGAAGCACTATTGAAGGCAAACGTTTTAAATGACACCGATCCAAAGGTTCGATTGGCAGCCCTGCTCTACCTGGCCGAAAGGCCGGCTTCAGGATCCACCGGCACGATACTTTATAACCTGAGCAGGGAACAAATGATCACAAGTGACCCCTGGTTGTCTAAAGCCGTGTATGCAGCGGCCGCGAAACACGCGGCCGGATTTATGGACCAGTTTATGAAGTTAAATCCCGGGTACAACGTATCGTCGGAAAAAAACGGCGAAAGACAAAGTCCGGATTATGATGACTCCGGATGGAAAACAATGCGGTTGCCCCAATATATAGAGGATGCGGGCGTGGATATAGACGGGATCATTTGGTTCAGAAAGAATTTTACGCTTTCCGCCACTCACGCCACCGCGGCTGCCACTATTTCGTTGGGTCCTATAAATGATTCCGACATTGTTTTTATCAATGGACGGGAAGTGGGATCTATGGAGCAACAATATAATATAAACAGGGTGTACAACATTCCTTCCAGCTTCCTGAAAGAAGGTAACAATATAATAGCGGTCCGGGTTGAGGATATCGGTAACAAAGGGGGTATTTATGGAAAAAGTGAACAGTTGTTCCTGAAAGCAGGCCAGAACTCGATCTCACTGGCGGGCAATTGGAAATTTGAGGTAGAGAGAGATTTTACCAACAGGTCCAATGACGTTTTTGCAGGTGCTTCTATAGCGGATGTTTTTGCCAGGGCCTATAAGGGCAAGGCGCTTTCGGCGGGGAGTGATTCCGCCGAAGCAGCAGCAGAGGCAACCGTGATTGAGATCAGCACCGTTAAAAATGAAATGAAGTACGATATAACCGAGTTCGTTGTCCAGGCGGGAAAACCGGTTGCGCTAGTATTGGATAATGTGGATTTTATGCAGCACAACCTGGTCATCGTTCAGCCGGGGCAGAAGGAAAAAGTAGGCGAGGCCGCTGATAAACTGGCCACGGATCCCCGGGGTGCAGAATTAAATTACGTCCCCGATATGCGAGAAGTACTTTTTGCCACCGCCCTTGTGGATCCTGAACAAAAGGTAATCTTAAAATTCAAAGCACCGACAGAACCAGGGTTGTATCCTTTTATCTGTACCTTCCCCGGACATTGGCGGCTTATGCAGGGTGTTATGAAGGTTGTTGCAAATTAATTTACGAAAGAAGCATACATCGATGTCTGACAAGATACAATTTGGAGTGAGTACCTGGCTTTGGGCATCCCCATTTAGCACGGAAACTATTTCCCTCTTTCCAAAAATAAAGGATATGGGCTATGACCTGGTGGAAATTCCTGTTGAGGATCCGGGGCTCATTGATGCCCCGACCGTTAGGAGAGCCCTTGAAGACCATGGCTTAAAACCGTTGATATGCGGGGTATTTGGCCCAACAAAGGACTTAACTTCAGATGATAAAGCCCTGCACAAAAATTGTTTCCGCTATGTGGATCAGTGTTTTGAACTCTGTAATTTACTCGAGGTCGATTTCCTTGCAGGGCCCATGTATTCTGCTGTTGGTAAAGCCAGGATGGTTTCTGAGGAACAAAGGAAAACCGAATGGAAAAGAGCAGTTGACAATTTGAATAAAATTTGCCAAAGGGCAGCAGAAAAAGGGTTGTCTATTGCCCTGGAACCCCTGAATAGGTTTGAATCCGATCTGGTCAATACTGCCGGAGACGTTATGCGGCTGGTCAACGATATTAACCATGACGCTGCC
>DATGCB010000010.1:0-6980 GCA_035312365.1 Eudoraea sp.
CAAGTGCCCTACTGCTGGTAAATTTATAGTAAGGGGTGTTGATGTAGATCAATTGAAGCCCGGCTGAAAAATAGTTGGCAAATTCCTTTACATTCTTATAAGCCAATATGGATTCATCCTTAAAATCACAACCGAACAATATGGTTTTAATTTCAAAATCCGGATTGCGTGCCTTAATGACCATTACGGGTATATCGGATGTACGGACCACTTTTTCGGTATTGGAGCCCACAAAAAATTCGGTGAGGCCGCTGCTACCATGGGACCCCATTACAATCAGGTCGCTGTGCTGTTCTTTTGCCACATTATTAAGTTCGCTGAATATCTTGTAGTTCTGTACTATTTGGTGGGTTTTAACACCCTTCAGGTACGGTTTGTCCAAAAAAGTTTTGAACCGCTTCCTGGCGAGCATCATATAGTATCTGGCCTCTTCAAACTCCTGCGTCCTGTATTTGGTTACCACTGATTCCGAGAGTCCCAGCATATGGATCACGGTAATACCGGCCCCTTTTAATTTGGCGATCGCGGCGGCCACTTCAAGGGCATTGGCAGAAGGTTCCGAAAAATCGACGGGTACCAGTATGTTTTTCATCTTAAATTGTTCTGTTACTTCTTCTGAATTTTGCCTTGCGCTTTCTTAATTGTCTTTCGAGCTCGCTCAGGGTTTCAGCAGCCGCTTTTTCAAAATCATCCCCGCTGGATTTTGCAAATAACCGGGGTCCGGGCGCACTTATTTCCATTTCGCAGACCTTATCATTCCCCTTGATCCCATTCCCCAATTTTAAAGAGACCTCCGCCCTGATCAGGAACTGATATTTATGGGCCAGTTTATGCAAATTCCTGGTAATAATTTTGCTCAGCGATTCGCTCGCAGGCATGTGTTGGTATTGGATATGTATGGTCATTCTCGTGAATTATTGGATTTCTATCAATAGGCGAGTTCAAAACTAATGAGGTAATTCTGCCTCTAAAATGATTTAAATCATTTTATATGCTTTTCTAAACCCCAATCTTTATGCCTCCATATAAAACCTGGAAATCACCGGGGTTGTCACAAGGCCTAATCCTAATTCTTATCATTATGGATGCAACGGACATTAATGGGTAATTGAACAAAAATAAGTCCTACGCCTACACCGATCATGGTTATAACGCCGGTGGCCCACGTACTTTTATCTCCTTGACTGGTTTTTATTATTCTTTGTTTAATGATCGATTTTTCTTATTTGTCAATACCAGTCTGGTATAGCCAATTATTCCACAGGCTTTAAACCCTTCCATCTTTTGAGGGTTGGCAGGGTGGAATGTGCCAAAATGGTTGCTTCCCCTCTGGGCATTCCCATTTTTTCCGCCATTGCGATATTCTTTTCTATCTTCTGTTCCAGGGTAACACCGTGGTCGACAAAGGTACCTTTAAGATAACAATAATGACAGTAGTCGGTATTTATAGTACCGTCCCTGTTCGTGCCAAAATCGGCCAGTTGATGCATGGGCATACCGCAACTTTCACAAATATTTTTTGCACTGGTTTTCATGTGTTCTTATTTTTAAATCCTATGTGTTCCAATTTCGATCGGGAAGGTAGCTATCGATGGGGAAGGATAAAATGATATTGGTCACAAGGCAGGTTTTTATTGAAGGCGGGTAAGGACCATATAGGGGGAAGTCCTTGCAGCAAGGATGTTGGATCACTATGGATCTGCCGCTTGAAGTTAATTGCGGCTCATTTTTGCCCGCTATCTCATGGACAGTGGGGTTTTAAAATACTATTCAACGGCCTAATTCAGCCACGTCCGGTATTTTCTATAACTTTTCGAAGTTTTTCCCGTACGTTTTCGGCCACGGATGCCAATTGGTCATTTTCTACGGCCTGCATGGAGGCTGCAGGATCTACGGCCGCAATTTCAATGGTACCCGGTTCCTTTTCCTGAAGAATGACATTGCAGGGTAGCATGGTACCAATCTTATCCTCGGCCTGCAATGCGGTATAGGCCAAATGCGGATTACAGGCCCCCAGGATCTTGTAGTTATGGAAGTCTACATCTAACTTCTTTTTTAAAGTGGATTTTATATCAATTTCGGTCAGAATGCCGAATCCTTCGGCCCTTAAAGCTTGGGTGGTTTTTAATACAGCTTCTTCGAAAGTCGTGTTTTGCAGCAATGTTGAAAAGTAATAGTCCATTGTACGATAATTAAGTGTTTGTTTATTCTGTACCGGCAGGCTAGGCATTGATTTTTATTTTCCCGGAATTGAAAGCATTGGCCTCAATCCATTGATAAAGTTCCTCCGCATCTTTCTTTCTGCAGAGCTGTGTACCTTCCGTCATAGTTGCGGCGGTTCCGCAGGCGACACCAAATCGGGCCATTTCGGATAATGATTTACCTTGTGCCAGGGCAAAGACTATACCCGCTATCATACTGTCGCCCGCCCCGATGGTACTCTTTTGATAGACAATAGGGGCGTTAATATATTCGACCGTCTCCCCGGTGACCATCATCGCGCCCTGTGCCCCCAGGGATACGATCAGTACTTCACAGGGATTTTTTTCAAGGAATGTTTTGGCCGTGGATTCCAGTTCCAGAAAAGTAATGGTTTCCACTCCGCAAAGTGTGGCGAGTTCCCCTAAATTTGGCTTTAACAGGTAAGCTCCGGCCTGAGCACCGCGTAATAAGGGCTCTCCAGAAGTATCGAGGATATAATTTGCCAATTTCTTTTGGGCTATTTCGGAAACCTGTGCAAAAAAATCAATGGGCATCCCAGGGCACAAACTTCCGCTTGCCACTAACACGTCTCCTTCCAACAGGAGTGCTTCCAGATGTCCTAATGCGTTTTGCCATTCGCTTTCGTTGATCATGGGTCCCGGCATTCCAAACCGAAATTGTTGGTTGTTTGTGGTATCAGTCACTGAAATATTTTCACGGACCCATCCATCCATGGGGATTACCTGCTGTAATATATCCAATGCTACAAGCATATCCCGGAGATGGATTCCGGTGGGACCTCCCGCCAAATACATGCATAGCGAGGTTCCGCCAAGTTCGTTGAGTACCCTTGAAACATTGATACCCCCACCGCCGGGTTCATAAATGGGAACGGTACACCGTAATTTACTATCGGGTTTTATGCCAGCCACGGTCGTGCTTTTATCGATGGCAGGATTAACAGTCAGTGTGATTATTTTCTTCATCGCGATATTTTTTATCTTTTAGTCCGACTCAAATATAGTGGGAAGTCATGGCCTTGCATATGACCAATGTCATTGTTGAAAAAGAGGTACGGAAATACCTTCGAATAAAATATCATATGATGAAAGGAGCCTTGAAATTGGGAAGTGTTTCTGGTATAAAGATCGAAGTACACTGGACATTTACGCTATTATTGATCTGGGTGGCATTTCTGGAAATTCAGGAAGGGGCAGACCTGGATAGGATATTGCTCAATGAAGCATTGATCCTTGTCTTGTTCGTATGTGTGGTACTCCACGAATTGGGCCATGCCCTGACTGCAAAAAGGTTTAATATAGGAACCCGAAAAATCATGTTGTTGCCTATTGGTGGTGTGGCCACCCTGGAAAAGATGCCGGAAAAACCAGGGCAAGAACTTCTCGTGGCTATCGCCGGTCCGGCAGTAAATGTGGTTATCGCCATATTGCTCGTCCTGGTAGTACCGGTAAAGAGCTATTTCAGTTTTGACGCTGTTGTACTGGAAGAGGTCTTGTACAAACCCACTTTTCAGAACTTTCTGTTCTATCTCCTGATTGCCAATGTGATGTTGGTAATATTCAATCTGATCCCCGCTTTTCCAATGGATGGCGGGCGAGTTCTTCGCGCTTTGTTGTCATTTAAACTAGGGCGTGTGGAAGCCACAAAGATTGCTTCGGGAATTGGTCAGGCCCTGGCTTTTATATTTTTGGTCTTAGGCCTTTTTTTCAATCCGTTTTTAATATTGATAGCCCTTTTTATTTTTTTCGGGGCCTATGGCGAGAACCAAATGGTTCAGCGGAATGCATTGTTGAAAGGCCATTTGGTCAGGGAAGCCACCTTGACCCATATAACGCAATTGAGCCCGGTACATAGTGTGCAGGAAGTTATCGATATTCTGCTGGCCGGAACGGAAAAAGATTTTTTGGTCGTTGAAAACGCTACGGTCGTGGGCATTGTGACTCAAAAAGCGCTTATTAAACACGCTAAAACCCCATCGCTCCTGGTCCGGGATATAATGGATACATCCTTTACTATGGTCGATGCGACTGCAGAGATAACACGGGTCCTGGAATTGATGGGAAGCAAAAAGAAGAGCTTTTTTCCCGTTACTGAAGGAGGCAAACTTATCGGTGCCATTGATAGCGTTAATATCAGTGAATTTATCCTGTTGCAAACTTCAAAAATGTAAATTGATATACGGGAATTTTAAGACACAATGCAAATTCGTTGTCGGTGCAGTTTTTTTCAGGGGAACCGAAGGTGTTGTGGGTTTTTAAAGGAGTTTTCGATGCCAAAGGATTTAGGATAAGCGTAAAACTACGGGGCAACTGATAAAAATCATTCTTTGGGGTGCGGAAAAAAAGGAGCTTGCAAAAATTAAATATATGGTCATGAAAAAGGAGCTGGTACTTTTAGTGTGTATCGCAATGCTGGCAGGGTGTAAGGATGTGCAGAAGTCGGAGACGGGGCCGCCTGACCGGGAGGCAGTCGCAGAAGCCCCTTCCGGTAAAGTACATCCGGGTAAGCGAATCATGGAACTGGAATGTTATAGCTGCCATGATCCTAAGGCGTCGATGGCTAAAAGGATCGCACCACCTATGGAAGCTATCAAGAGGCACTATATTGATTCGGGCGTTACGAAGGAAGAATTCACGGAAGATCTGATCCGTTGGGTCAACGACCCGGAGACCGAAACAAAAATGCCCGGGGCCCATAAAAAGTTCGGCCCTATGCCATATATACCGAACCCGGATGATGCTGTGGCCCAGATCGCTGATTATATCTACGACAATGAACTGGAGCGGCCCGAATGGTACGAAGCCCACTTTCAGAAAGCACATCGGAAAGGAGCCGCAATGAGGGAATGCAACTGTTTTGAATATCCGGAACCGGAGGCCCAATATTCCGCTATCGGACTGGCCTATGCTAATGAGGCAAAATCTTTGCTGGGCAAGCATCTAAAGCAGGCCATTCAGGAAAAAGGAACGATCGGTGCACTTCGCTTTTGCAATGTTCAGGCGACCAGAATCACCGATAGCATATCCCTGATGAGGAATGCAATTATAAAAAGGGTATCCGATAAAACCAGGAATCCGGACAATCAGGCGAATGCGATGGAACTGCAACATATCGCAGCCTTTAAGGAAATGGTGACTTCCAAAAAAAATGTCGAACCCATCGTACAATTTCAAAATGGCGAGGTAACTGTGTATTATCCCATTACTACAAACGCCCTTTGCCTGCAATGCCACGGTACTCCGGAAAGGCAGGTATTGGGGGAAACCTTATCCGTAATTAATACCTTGTATCCCGAAGACAAGGCGATAGGATATGGGGAAAATGAAGTCCGGGGAATATGGAGCATTAATTTCGAATCGGAAAAATGATATTGACCATGCCAGAACAAACATAATAGTTGGTTTAGCTTATTTTTTCCTCAGTTTTCCGCCGGATCCATTTGACCAGTTCATACCAGATGACAGAAGCACCACCCACTAAAATACATACAACTAACTGTTTGAAATTCAGGGTTTCGAATTGAAAGAACCCTGTTAAAGGCGGTATAAAAAGCAGGAGGGCCGATAATACAATAGTGATACCGATGATCAGGGGGACAAGGTTGTTTTTATATTTCAGCGTAGTCCATATTGAATAGTAAAAAGAACGATTCACCAGGGTCAGAAAAATGTTGGCCACGATCAGCACCATAAAAACCATTGTCCTTGTAACCGATTCGTTAAAACCTTCGGCTACAGCGAATTGATAAACAGATAGGGCCCCGACGGTAATCACCAGCCCCTGAACAATACTGGTTCCCAATTCCTTAAACTTAAAAAAGGTGGTTGAAAAAGGTCTCGGTCTTCTGATCATCGTATTTTTCTCCATAGGTTCATTCTCATAGATGATTGAACAGGTTGGCCCCATGATCAGCTCCAGTAAAATAACATGGGTAGGGGAGAAGATGGCCGGGTATATCCACCCCAGGGCCAGGGGAATGAAGACGGTTAGGATGATGGGGATATGGATAGAAATAATGTACTGTATGGCTTTTTTGAGGTTTGCGTAGATTTTTCTGCCCATGGCAATGGCATCGACCATTCTGGAGAGATCGTCATCAACCAAAATCAACGAGGCGGCCTGTTTGGCGATTTCAGTTCCCTTTTTTCCCATTGCTATGCCAAAATGGGCGGCTTTAAGGGCCGGCCCGTCGTTTACTCCATCGCCAATCATTGCCACGACCTCATTGTTTGCTTTTAATGCCTCGATGATGCGAAGTTTAGCATCGGGGAACATACGGGTAAAGACCTGTATAGTTTTCACTTTTTCCCGGAGTTCGCTGTCATTCAGTTGCATCAGGTCCTTGCCTGAAATATAATTCTCATATCCTTTGAATCCGATTTGTTTCGCAATCGCCAGGGCCGTAGAACTATAGTCGCCCGTAACAAGTTTTACATTAATACCTGCCCTATCGAAATTCTCAAGAACAGATGGGATGTTTTTCTTTGGGGGATCATAAAAGGCTACAATTCCTTTAAAGATAAAATGAAGTTCCTGCTGACGTTTGGGGAAGTTATCCCCTTCAAAGTTGGCCGTACCTACCCCTAAAAGGCGGTAACCTTCATTTCCAAGTACCTTAATGGCTTCTGAAATCCGCCTTTTTTCATTTTCCATCAGGTCTGAAATATCCAGAAAAGCTTCAGGTGCCCCCTTGGCCGCAATTATTCGATGATTTTCGCTATTCTCGAACAGATGGGTCATCATAGGCGGTTTCCCAT
>DATGCB010000011.1:0-7419 GCA_035312365.1 Eudoraea sp.
AGCAAAGATGCCGTTGTCGTTTTTCCCGTTCCAGCCTTCCCATGGAACAATACTCTGTAGCCAGGCTTGATCCTTCTGCCGAACACCGGGTCCTGCAGTACCTTCTGATGGTAGGACATCCATACCTGGATATCGTTGATCTGATCACTGGTCTGCGGATGCAACACCAGATCGTCCCATAACATATTGGTGGTAATTTTACGGGCGGGAAATTCAACACTATAAACCGGGGCTGCTTCTTTCCCGAGTAAGATCTTCTGCAGCCAATCCGGATCTGGCATAAGGCGCCCACTCATTGCCGGCTCACCGGGAGGCGCTCCATCTACCTGAAGCATGCCGTGGATGGCAAACAACCCATCACTGCTAAACAATTTTTGATAGTTGAGTCGCTCGCGGGTATCCATGCCGGCCAACAAAAAAAGGGCTGTTTCCCCGGTGGGAATAATACCGCGGTGTTGCTGCCCCTTTATCCCCCCAAATGCTGAAAACTCGCCTCCCTGCGGTAGGGCCCGGGCCATAACCTCCTCCAGAAATCCCGGACGGACATGAGGCGTTATAGCCAAAAGGAGTACCAGTTTTTCTTCAAATGAGAATGTTTCCGGTAGCTGCAGGATCGTCTCCAGGGCAATGACAAAATCCTCGTCCTCAAACAATGCCAGAGAAATTTTCGTTTGCGCATGTTCAGCCGCGATCCTTTCCAGAATCAACTTCCCCAGAGAATCCATACATATTGTAAATTCATCCCGGTATTTGGCGACGATCTTTAATTTATTCTTTACTCCTTCCATAGGTCTTTCACTTAAGATGCTGGTTTGTGCATCATGTAAATTTTAAGGGGACATATATAGTGTTTAAGATACCACATATTTGGGTCTTATAAAACATTTTTAAAGCCTATTCGGGTTCACTTTCAGGGGCCGGAGCTGCGGCAGGCCGATCTTCACAGTCCAGGTCTACCGAGACGTGGAACGGGTCAAGGGCGTCACTGGCTGCCTGTGCCCCGGCCCGCCTTGTAACCGCGTTGGCATCGTGCAGCTGTTGTACATAATCTGCAATTCCTGCACTGCAACCTGTATAGTCAATAGGCAGGGTAACGGTGCCATTATACTGACTAAAAGCCGTCACATGGGCATCTTCATGGGGGGAAAGTACATTGTCTATGGCGTTACGCACCCGTTCATGCTGGCATTCGGTCAGGCCTTCGGGGACCTCGGGCAGGGAAATACTGGTGGATACGCTATAGTTGATCACCAATTGACCGGTATAATGAAAACAATCATTTTCCGTACAGTTGGTACATTCAGCAGACACGGTTCTGCTTAGATTTTGAGTGGATCCTACTCCCCCGTCAAATGTGGCATCGGTTTGCCCGCGAAAGGTGACGGAATTCGCAAAGGCCGTTTTGGTAAAAGGCGTTCCAAAGGTCTGAAAATCTGCCACGGATTCGGGCGCCATGACCTGTTCCTCTTCCTGTTCCGCTTCTTTCTCCATGGTCATTGCCTCTTCAGCCGATGTTTGCTCCACACCTTCCTCCTGCGTGGGTTCGCTTCCCTCCTCTTCGGGCATCATTTGTATCACATGCTTCCCGTGCTTCTGTTGCTGCACGTGTTTTAATTCGTGGGCCAGCAATTGTTTTGCCTCCACGCTTCCTTCTTCATAATAGTCGTTATTAACAACAATATGATTTTGCCACGTAAAGGCTTTTGCATTGATATCTTTGGCGGCATTGGTTGCTTCTTTGTCCGTATGAAGCACTACATTCCCAAAGTTGTCGTTCATCCTGCCTTCAAAAAAGGTCCGGTTACCCGCAGACAAGGCGTGACCCTTACCGTTGATCTGGTTCATATAATGCCCGAAAAAGCTTTTGGAACCATGGGAAGAGTACCCGTCCGCCTTCTTCTGAACTCCTTGTTTATCCTCTTCCTCGCATTTTTCACATTTGCGCTGTACCCGGGACTCAAAAAAGTTCTCGCTTTGCGGTTGCTTTTGCGAAGGCCGTTGTTTTTTTAACCTCCGTTTTCCTGTTGTTGATTTATGTTTCATTTTCTATTTGTTTTGGGTTTACTACTATTGACATTGCATTTCCCGATATCTCCAATTAAGTATTGACATTTGTCTTTTCAAATTCTTCTACAGTTTTATTGTAGTCAGGATCCGATGCAATTGCATCCGAAAATTCGCCTGGAGCACTATAGTCGACGCTTAAAAATTGACCTGGTAGTTTTTTAAGATCCTTATTAATTTCCGTTTGCAGTTTTCCACTCAATTCTTTTTGAATCTCCTGATCAGATTCAGTTGTATTGGCATTATCCTTTTCAAATTCAGATTTTAAAAGATTCTTTAAGTTATTTCCCTCGCTTTTTTCTTCTTTTATTTGGGCGGTCACCGTAAGATCAAATTTGTCTTTACCTGAAAATACTTTAGCCATTTTATCCTCGACATTACCCATTGTTTCCGTATTATATTTTGGAGAGGAAGGATGTACATTGAGTGCTTTGGTCTTCCCTGAACCCCCAAATCGATCCCCAATTAAATGAGCATTGTGAAAACCTCCACTTGCAGAATCAGTTACGCCGCGCGGATTGCCTTCCGGTTTAAACACCAAGTCCTTGCCATAAACCTTGCGTGTTTCTATGTTGTTAGGGTTTTTTTCTAGCACTCCTTTGAATGATATATCTATCACAAAACTAGGGCCGGTTTTTCCATCAAATGTCTTTGTGGAATAGGTGGCTTTATATATTCCACCCTTTTCTGTAACATGAATTTCATCAGGAATATAATTTTTGTGATCGGGCACATAAGGTTTCTCTGCACCAGGAAGTAAAATGCCTTCATCGTTTACATAAATACTCATAAATCCGGCTTCCGCCATGTTGGGATTTCTCCTAAGTGTAATTTCTTTTTTGCCATCTTTTTCAGTCTCAACAATGCCATATACCGCTTTACCTTCTACCTTGTTAATATCAGAATTGATGTCATTGATGAACCTTACCAAAAGCGATTTATCCTTTTTTGTGACTTTTTTGTTGAGATGCTTTTCCAGGATTTTGACTGATTTACCCTCGCCACCCATCAGCGTGCTTACTTTGGGAACTAAATTAGACATTTTACTATCTAAGTCTTTATTTAGCTTTTTACGTCTCGCATCCTCTTTGGTCACTTTCAGTTCGGCCTTTATGCCATCAATCTCATTAGAAAGATTTACCGCTTCGTCAATTGTTTTATTTAGATTGGCATCTGTGTTCTTTTCTCTGGCTTCAATTAAAAATACAGTTAGAGGTGTTGATTCACTAGCTACGGTTAAAACGGAATTTTCTTCGTTCCCTTTGAAATACAATTTGTGCGATTTACCATCACTGCCTTTGAAGTTCTTTTTCTTTTTCCACCACTGTGCAATGGATGCTATGACACCTTTTACCTTTTCCTTCCCTTTCTCAACAATACCTTCGCCAAATTCAATAGCCTTTAGGACTCCATTAATAACCGGCATTCCAATTTTAAGCGCTTTTTCAATCAGCCAGTCGATGCCTTCCGTGATCTTTATCCTGATCTTGCCAATGATCTCAGCCAGTTTCTTGCCAATGCCGCCCAGGCCCACCTGGTTAGCCAGGAAGCCAATTAGCACCGGAATACCCCGTGCCATGGCGCCTTCCAGGTAATCTGCCGCCACTTTAATGTTGCCCGCAGCGATTTCTGCCACCCCATTGACAAAGGAATTCAGGATCTCCAGCATGGCCTTTAGGTGTTCTATAAAGGATTGTACGGCTTTGTAAATGGCAATAACACTGTTAATGACCGCCATAATTCCGGTAGGATCGAGCATGCTCAGCAATTTGGTGACCACGGATTCTATGATCTTCGTCATGATCCAACCCTTAGCGGCATCGAGTACCATATTCCACAGGTCACTTAGTTTCTCCTGGATAAATTCCCAGATGGCGATGGGTCCGCGTTCAATAACATCCTTTACAAAGGCCCAGATACCCGTTAACTTATCAATGGCGCCCTTGATCTTCTCAACCTTCTCGGCCCCGATCTGCTCGGTGAGTTTCACCCAGACCCGTTCCATGATCAGGTCCACGCTGATACCGAGGATTTGCAGCACCAGATCCAGAATGCTCTTAAAGCTCAGATCGGGCGGCTTTTTAATACCGAGGTCTCCCAGGGAACCAAAGAGCCAATCCGCCAGCCCGCTCAACAGGTGCTTGAGAATGTTGGCGAAGAACTGTACAAAGCCCTGTTTAATTCCCTTCAGGATATTTTTCAGGAATCCTATGGGGTCCCGTTTAATATTGCCAAAGGCCTCCATGGACTTTTGAATGATATTATTCACCGTCTCAAACGGGAAGTTCATGGCAATAAGCAGGATCTCAATGGCAATTTTCACCACGGTAATTATGAACCGTACGAGCCTGATCACAGGGTCGCCAAAAGTGGCCACAATCCTCTTAAAGACGTCGAAAGGTTTTAAGAAATCATTCCAGTCCAAAGATTCCCACAGGCTGGTAAAGAGGCCAAGCACATATTCCAGGGTAAAATTCAGCTGTTTAACCGCTTTGTTGATCTTTTCGGTCATCTGGTCTATCTTGCCGCTTTCCTTCATTTGCTGGAACTGGGCCTCCCCGCCGTCCATTAAACTAAAGAAGCCATGGATAATATTTTCGGTATTCCGCTGGACTTTTTTCCCATTGAACGGATCCCTGCCGATCAATACCGTAATCAGGAAATAACCCCGCTGTTCTTTGGCGAAATTGCTTAATCTGTCTAACAAGGCCTCCCGCAATATGGCGACGAGTTCCTTCATGGCATCCGTCATAAATTGGATGATACGGTCAATCGGAGTCGTAAAGGCCTCCGCTATTTCGGTAAAGGTCTCAATAGGATGGAATAGTGATTCAAATGAAATAGCCTTCCAGATGGTATCGAAAATGTTGCCTACGTCAGACACAAGGGACAAGACCAGGTTGATACTTCGATCTATCCAGCCCACGCATTTCTCAAAGATGCCATTCTCCGTCATTTGCCGTTTGATCTGCGCTCCCCGTTCGCCCAGCGCTTTTAGTGCCGCATTGAGGATATTGGTGCCATTGCGATCAACCGGTTGTTTGGATACGGGATCTTCACCCAGAATTACGATTAAGAGATCATAGGCATCCGGGAAGTATTTTTTAACAAAGGAGACCACATTGGTTAGGGCAATGTCTTTCACCATGATCAGGAATTCCTTGCCCACCTCGCCAACAAAGGAAACAACCTCTGTAACGATGGACCGGAACAAGTTTGCCACATCATTTATAACGCGTTCAGGATCGCCAGCATCACTAATGGTTAATTTGTTCCAGAAATTTGTAAATCTGGATTTAACTCCAGAAATAAGATCGGTAAAACGCTTCACGGAATCAAACAACCAATTGGCTACCGGATTGGTGGCCAGGAAGTAGTCCAGTACCCATTTAACCATGTCTCCTCCGATCGGGATTATATCGAGTACGGCGTTCAACAGCGTCAGCGGTGTTTTATTCACCTTAACCCGCGTAATCGGGTCATGACCCAGGATATAACTCAGCAGGGTGTAGCCGGGAATTTCCCTGACGAAATCCACCACCTTGTCGATCAACCAGTCTTTGGCTGCATCTATACCTTCTTCGATCTTATCCGCGATATCCGAAGCCAATCCGGATACTGCGTTCCAGGCATCTCCAAGCCAACCCCCCTGTATCACGGGACCGGAAGATTTATGAATTACCTGCGCTGCCGCCGGGGAGGATTCGGCCTTTGTTTGTATATCAGCGTTTCCCTCATCTGCTTCATACTCCGTTCCGTTGGATGCAAATCCGCCCGGGTTACCGATCTCGGACCGTTGTAACCTTTCGTCATCTTCTTCTTTTTCTAGCGCATCGGACTTAGTCTGAACCTGTTCTTCCTCTTCTTCCTTTTCAGTATTTGCGGCTTTGGTTTGTAATTCTTCTTCCTCGCTTTCGTTCTCCGCTTTTCTGCTAACATTGAATTTCTCTTTCAGCAGTTCATCCAGGGTTTTGGGCGCTGTATCCTTATCCCCTAAATCAGGATCTCTGAGATTACCGGTTTTTGCTACCAAAGGATTAAAAAATGCCTGCCAGTTACTGAGATCATGGGTCTGAACCTGGATTTCGCCCCCTAAATGGTCATCGCCTGCCGTGTTTCCGTTCACACTTTTAACACGATTGGCACCTTCCATCGCCACTACTAATCCATAATGTGATCTGTCCTTCTTGTAAGCCAGGTCTCCGGGTTTTGGGGTATGGCCGGGCGGATAGGCCGCTTCCGGAGGAATAAACTGTTTGCCGAGCTGCCATTTCGGCATCGGGATCCCTGCCTTGTTCAGGGCCCAGAAAGCAAAGATACCACACCAGCTGGGCATGGCGTCTCTCATTCCCTTGCCGTTTTGATCTGCATCAGCTTCCACAACGGCTCCGTAGAATTCGGTTTTCTTTTTAATATTTTGCCTTGGAACGATGTTTTTTTCGCCGGTTGGTCGGGAGACTATTTTGTCCTTCCCAAAAGTGGTTTCGAAGTATTCAATAAGTCGTTCCCAACCATAACGAAAGCCGTCCGCACCTTCCTTATTGGCTATGACCTTGCCCTGCTCCGCCTGGGCAAGTTCCACGGCGGAAGCTAATTGTGGCGCCACTTGTCGCTGGAGAACGGATTTTTTTTGTACAGCAGTGAACGAATGTTTTCGCTGAACTTTAGAATATACAGGACTGGCCCCTTGCTGGATGGTATGCGTCAACTCATGCGCAAGGAGTGTCTGTCCCGCTTTGGTATCGGGATCATATTTTCCGCTGTTGAAGTAAATGTGGTTTCCGTAAGTAAAGGCATGAGCATTCACCTGCTTACTCATCTGCTGAGCGCTTGTATCGGTATGAATTCTTACCGAACTGAAATCTGCCCCAAAGCGTGAGGCCATACTGTTTCCGACGGTCCCAGACATGGGCCGGCCGCCGGAAGCGGAACGGTGCAATTGACTTTGAAACTGCACACCGGCGGCTGCCGGGGGGCCACGGCCACTCAATTGTATCACATCTGAATGATACATAGGGGGTGACCGCTTGCTGGAAAAGGCCTGCACTATTTCTTCCTCTTCTTCGGAAACTAGCTGCCTGCCATTATCGTTTCTTTGAATTAAATTGATTTGTTTCAATTGGATCGCCGGTTCTTCTTCGCGTTCCTCCCCGGTCATTCGCTGCAGTGAAACCGGTGCGGTTTGCAGGGTTTCTTCCTCTTCCATCTCCTGCTCCTGTCGTTGAACATCCGGTGGGACAGGCTGCAATGGACCTACCGATGGCTCAGTCATATTGACCACCCTTTCCGCGACAAGATCGGCCTCCTGTTCATAGGCGTCTCCGGGTTTGTTTACCCTTAATCTATGTTGAATAA
>DATGCB010000012.1:0-12408 GCA_035312365.1 Eudoraea sp.
TACGGGATTCAGGCGGTGATGGAATAATTCTTGCCGGATCTCCTTCAGGTACTTATAATGAAAATATCACCATAGAAGATGTTGTGTGTGAAAACCACCGGAGGATAGGAATGAGTATAATCAGTGCACAGAACGTTTGGGTACGCAACTCGGAATTCAGGGGATCTTCGGGGACCAGGCCCGAAACCGGAGTGCAACTGGAGCCTGATTCCGCTCTGGATCGGCTGGTCAATATTAATTTCATCAATTGTGAATTTAAAAATAACAACAGTAATGGCTTCCATGTATCGCTCCACAAAATGAACAGTTCGTCCATTCCCATTAGTGTTACGGTAAAGGATAGCGAATTTGCCTATAATTCGGTCTCTTCATCGAACCCGAAACCAAAGGCAGAAATTTACCTGGATCCAGGCAACACATCCAGTAATATTGGGGGTCAGGTGCTCTTCGAACGGGTCACCATCAGCGGCAGCAACCGGATGGGGATCTTTATCAAAAAATCTGCCGACACCTATCGGGCAATATTCAGGGATTGCATCGCTAAAAATGTCGCAAAGAACGGAACGGTTCCCATTGCCATGGAGGCTGGTACCGGCACAACGTTAGGCGGGGTTGAATTTGATAATTTTTACCTGGAATACAATACCGACCAGCCATTCCTGAGGGTAGCCGCACCAAGTACTCATACACTAAAGAATATTACCGGTACGTTTACAGTGAAGGAGCCCTATGACAATCCTCCCGAGTTTACGGGATCACATAATTCGTCCCAAAACGTGAATGTCAATATCAGTTATCAGCACATTAATTAAGATCTTGCCAGGCGCAATTATCAGGGAAGTTAAAACACGGTTCATTGGCACATTTAGAATAGGTTGTGTCCGTTAACCATCTGCTGCTCTTAGTATTTGCGGGTGATGTCCAGGTTTACATTGTTGTTTAATTTGGGATCGTAGTTGACAAACCTGAAAAATTCATTGTCATTCCCTGAAATAGTAATATCCCCGCCAATGTCTTTAAGGCCTTCAAGGGTGCCGATTCTTGATCCCTGTACCACCAATAAGGGTACCTCTGTTTTATAGGACAAATAGAAGTTCTTAAAAAAGAAGCCGCCGACTTCCCCTGTTTTTTTATAATAGTCGGGAACTTCCAGAAAAAAGGGCGGCCAGGTACCTGCCGAACAAATATTTTTTGCACTGCAATCAATAAAAGTTACACTAAACGAATCCGCTCTTTTTCTGCTGTAAAATACGCCCCATTTGGAGTTTTCAATGACACATTTCCTAAAGACGACCTCCCCTTTAACGGGACTATAGCTATTGGAGTGTATCAATAATTCTGCGGCAGATTTTGGATTGTCCTCTGAATGGTTATTTGTAATCACGCAATTCTCTACCAGCACCGATATTGGATTGGAATCAGAATTGAGTTGTGCCAGTGCCAATTTTATCCCCGTACCATAATTATCCCTGAACGTGCAGTGGTTGATCCTGATATCAACGATCTGGTTGTCTGGATGATCGGGCTCTATGTCCAGGCCGGCGGCAGGATTGGTCCCTTTCGTTTCAGCAAACAAACAATCGGAAATAAGAACGGTCTTTGCACTGATGATGCTTAAGCCCTGCCTTTTATTGTTGATCGAATGTACGCCCTTTATGGTAATGTTCTCAGAATAGGGGATGTCCTTCCCCCATCCATCCAGGTAAACGCCATCCCCTCCTGTATCCCTGACGGTAAGATCCCGGATCGTAAAATTTTTACACCCCCTCAGGCTAATCCCATGACGCCATTCACCGTCGGTGTATTCCTCCTTGTTCATACGGATGAGCCCCCCGTTTCCAAGGATGGTTATATCAGTGCATTCAATAAACTGGAAAAGCGCATGACCGGTCTTAGGAAATGCCCCCGGCTTCGCTTTAATTTCAACGCCTTCTTCCAGGATCACTACCTTATTCCTTACATTTTTAATATTCATAGGTCCAAGGATCCAGGGACTTGCCCCTTTATCAAAGATGATCGTATCATAGGGAGACCTCATCGCAAACATCACTGCCATATTCGCATTTTCTGAATACGAGGAGATATTTCTGGATTGAGAAATTGAGAACAACGGAATCAGGATAAATGCCAAAGCGAGGGTCCTGCTATTTTTCATAGAATTATTTAAAAAGACTTGCGCAAAGTTAAGACTGTTTTTTACAAGACCTAAATTATCCGAAATAAGGCATTTTTAGGAGATCAACGACAATAATGCCCTTTAAACCAATTGCATAGGTCAGAAAACAGGCCCTTATTTTGCGCAGGATTCCTTTTATCGATTTTAGTTACAATTTAGGTAAATTAATAGGTTGGTTAAAAAGCTTTTGGCATCTTTGCCCATAAAATTATTTGCTTTAAACACCATTGCTTCACTATTTTGGTACCTTTTTTAATTTAATATAATCAGAATTACTTTCATGGATCAAAAGAAAATTGCGGTCATTGGGTTAGGGTATGTCGGACTTCCCCTGGCCAGGTTATTTGCAACCAAGTTTTACGTGATTGGTTTCGATATTAATCGCCATAGAATCAAAGAATTGCAAGCTGGCAAGGACAGTACCCTGGAAGTTGAGGATGACCTTCTGAAGGCGGTCTTAAAGGAGTCACCCGACATGGATTGCGGTTTATTCTGTACCTCTGAACTAGAAAATATCCGGAACTGTACTTATTTTATCGTTACCGTACCCACTCCGGTGGACCGGACCAACAGGCCCATTCTTACACCCCTCTACAAGGCAAGTGAAACGGTTGGCGGGGTTCTGAAGAAGGGAGATATTGTAATTTATGAATCAACGGTTTACCCGGGTGTCACCGAAGACGAATGTGTGCCTGTCCTGGAACGTACCAGCGGCCTTACTTTCAACAAAGACTTTTTTGTAGGCTATTCCCCTGAACGGATCAACCCCGGCGATAAGGAACATACGGTTGAAAAAATACTCAAAGTGACCTCCGGCTCCACGCCTGAAATTGGGAAAAAGGTAGATCAGCTTTATGCATCTGTAATATCTGCAGGAACCCATTTGGCCCCCACGATCAAGGTGGCCGAAGCTGCCAAAGTCATTGAAAATTCCCAGCGGGATATCAATATTGCCTTTGTTAACGAGCTGGCAAAGATCTTTAACCTTATGGGTATCGATACCAATGATGTTTTGACCGCTGCGGGAACAAAATGGAATTTTTTACCGTTTAAGCCCGGCCTTGTCGGCGGACATTGTATCGGGGTTGATCCGTACTATCTGGCACAAAAGGCCCAGGAATTTGGGTACCACCCCGAAATCATCCTTGCCGGACGGCGCATGAATGACGGGATGGGGAAGTATGTTGCCTCGGAGGTCGTAAAATTAATGGTACAACACGACATCAAGGTCCGGGGTTCCAGCATATTGGTATTGGGCATCACATTTAAGGAAAACTGCCCGGATGTGCGCAATACCAAAGCCGTGGACGTGATCAATAATCTTAAAAGCTACGGTGCGAACGTTCAAATATATGATCCCTGGGCGGAACCAACGGAAGTGGCCCATGAATACAATATCGTCACTTCCAAAAAGATGCCCGCAGAAAAATTTGATGCAGTCGTCCTGGCGGTTGCCCATAAAGAATTTTTGACCTTGGATCTATCCCACGCCTTGAAAACCAATGGTGTACTTTACGATGTTAAGGGGGTGCTAACTTCAGTTCAGGTAAATGGCAGGTTATAGCTACAAAAAATGGCCCTGAATTTATGAACAGAAAAACGATTGCTTTCGTCATTCAATCCCTGAACTCCGGGGGAGCTGAACGGGTAGTGTCCATTCTCACCGGGGAACTGGTTAAAAAGTATCATGTCGTTATCATTATGAATGCCAGAAGCGACCCGTTTTATCCCATTCACCCGGAAGTGAAGATCGTTCATTGCCTCGAGGAAGTTGCGCCGAGTTCAAATTTTCTACAGGCCATCAGGCAGAACTATCGCCTTGTAAAAATGATGTGGAAACATTTAAATAAAAACAAGGTGGATGTCTGTATCGCCTTTATCACCAGTACAAACATACTGGCTATCATCGCTTCAAGGTTGGCTAAAATTCCCATTATTATCAGTGAGCGGAATTACCCTGGGATAGAAGATCTGCAGGTACCTGCTTTATGGAAGTGGCTTCGCAGGCTGACATATCCCATGGCGAATATGCTGGTGGTGCAAACCCAGGCGATTAAAGAGTACTATCTGCCTAAAATAAAAGAAGAGAAAATCGCGGTTATTCCCAACCCTATAAATCCTGATTTTAACAGTACGGTGGCTGGCGGGCGGCAAAACGTGGTATTAAATGTGGGAAGACTCGCGGATCAGAAGGCCCAGGACCTATTGATAAGGGCCTTTGCTCAATTGAAACCATCGGGCTGGAAATTACATATTGTAGGGGAAGGAAATAACAGATCACGGCTGGAAGAGCTCATTGCCGAACTCAAAATGAATGATTGCATTGAATTAAAGGGTAAAAGTACGGACATTGAGCGATATTATCTTGGAAGTAAAATTTTTGCATTCACCTCTATCTTCGAAGGTTTTCCGAACGCCTTATTGGAGGCGATGCATTTTGGAATGGCCTGTATTTCAACGAACTGCCCAACCGGGCCTTCAGATTTGATCGAGGACGGCGTAAATGGGTATTTGATCCCGGTAAATGACCAGGCTGCTTTGGAGAAAAAGCTGCAACAGCTTATGTTAAACGAAAAAGAACGCATACGGTTCGGGCTGGCTGCCAGGAAATCGGCTGACAGGTTTAGGGTTGAAAAAGTAGTTAAAGAATGGGAGTCCTTGCTAATAAGGGTCTCCGGTTAAGTATTCCATACATATTTTGGTAAAGAAATATTTATATATCCTCTTAAACCTCAGAAAAAAACCTGTTGTTCAAAACATGGTCATGGTGGGGGGCATTACGCTTTTCCTTAAGGTCCTCGGATTCTATAAGGAAATGTTGGTTGCGGCCTCCTTCGGCCTTTCGGAGATTTTGGATACCTTTTTTATTGCCAGCCTTATCCCGGTATTTATCAGCAATGTCTTCCTGGGGTCCTTTAACAATGTATTTATACCAAACTACATTGCTGAGGAGAAATCCGGGGGAAATATCGCTGCATTCCAGGGCATGGCCTTAACCGTGACCGCACTGGTTTCCCTGTTTTTTATGCTGATTGCCTATCTGGGAACCGACGTCTATGTCTACGAGCTCTATCCCGGGCATACCCCGGAGTATTACCAACTTATCAAAACTCAATTCAATTATCTGCTGCCATGCATTGTCATATGGGGATTCTCGGCATTGCTCATAGGGTTGCTCAATATCAACAATGAATTCAGATATACCTCCATCTCCGGAATATTCATTCCAATTGTGATCATCTTCCTGATCCTTTTTATGAGCGGTACCCTGGGTAGCCGGTTGTTGGCGATGGGAACTTTGATGGGGTCGGCCCTGACTTTATTATTCTTGTTAGTGCTTGCCATCCAAAAGAACATTTTAAAATTCGGCAAACCCGATTTCAGGAATCCCAATGCCCGCCTCATGCTGAAACAGGTTCCCCCTAAAGTCTTCTCGGGCCTGGCCACCGGGATGAATTCTGTAGTGGACAAGTTTTTCGGGGCGCAATTGATCGTGGGCTCTATTTCTGCCCTAAGTTATGCCGGCAAACTGCCTGCTTTTATAAGCGGGCTTCTGGTTATCTCGATTTCGACGGTCTTACTTCCGCATTTTTCCAAATCCATCCTGGACAACAGGGAGAGAACCTTTCACAATTTATTTAAAATGCTCCGACTTGTTTTTTTCGGAACCATTTCGGTGGTGATCATTGGGGTTATCCTTTCGGAACCCCTGATTCAGCTATTTTTTGAACGAAAGGAATTTACCTCCGAAGATACCGCGATCGTGTCCACTATCCAGCAGGCGTTTCTTCTCTACCTGCCATTCTCCATTACGGGGATGATCATGGTGAATTTTCTGACAAGTATCAACAAGAACGCCATTATGGCCTATATCGCCACGATTGCCATGGTTTTAAATGTCATCCTGGATTATATACTCATGCAATACTACGGCGTCCTGGGAATCGCAATTTGTACCACCATCGTCATCATGATCAAGAATACCATTATGTTCCTCTACATCTATAAATTGCACAATAAGGAAAGGGATGCAAGGCGTGTAAATAACACTGAATAACATACCCGAAGCCGGCAATCAGAGCTTGATATCCTGCAGGAGCGGGGCGAAAACCGGACCATTATCCAGTTGATGGAACGAAATGTCCTGGCCCCTCAGATTGTATTCAATTAAGGCGACTTCTTCAGAAGGTGTAACGCTCAGATCCCAGGAAATGAGCCTGAAATAAGGCGCAGACATATGCAACTCCTTTGCTTTATTCAATACCTTCCCGGTAAATGGAAGCACCAGACCTTTAAATTTCAGGCCACCGTCCGTTTCCAAAATCCGATCCCCGGTGTTCAGATGATACCCCACCTCTTTAAATTTACCATCACTGGTTATTCCGCAAGAAACTCCTCCCTGCGTGGAATTATCGGTAAATGCTCCTTTGCGGCCAATTCTGACAAGAGAGGACAGAACCATCACATTTTTCCCCGACAGGTAAGTCATGACTCTAAACGTATTCAGGGAACTTTCATTGAGGGCACTCATCATTGGGTGCTGCTCCATGACTTCCTGTATGATAAAATCCATCTTGTAATCGGCGAGCAATTGATCCATGGTCAAATTATCCTGGTCAGTGATTCCTCCCCGGTTTTCAAATAAGCGCACATTTTTGCCACCCCCGCTATCGAGGGTGGGTTTAATGATCATGGAACCCGTGTTATCGCAAATTTTCAGAACTTCGGTCTTATCTATGATCCGGCCATTTGCGTAGTAAAACCCATTGATATTTTTAACCAATGTTTCCGGTTTTTTGACATTGGGAAAAAGAACATCGAGTAAATTTTTATCTGAGAGTGCAGGAAAATACTCCTTCCTTATAAGATTAGGCTCAATTTTTCCGTAAAATAAATCTTCAGGAAGGTAATCTACCCCAAAAACACCCGTACAATTAAGGAAATATTGATGCCACAGTGTACTTACTTTCCCATTGTAGATTGTGCTATAGTACTTTTTTATTTCCCTCTTTTGAGAACTGGTCAATTTTATCGATCCTTTTGTCTTTAATTTTTCTTTAATCTTCTTTTTCCACCTATTATTGTTGGCTATTCTGCTGGATCTTAAGTAGAGCCTGCGGGAAAAATAAATTACAATGGATAAAATATTCATGTTACCTTTGTTATTAGCAATGAAGGGTTTAAAAATACAACGTCCGCGGCAAACTATAATTGTCCCCGGGCCATTATCGTCATTCATTACCCGCTACGCCGTCATGACAAATAAAATATTTAATTGACACGTCCGGGACACTTATCAACCGGTCAATGGAAATTACAATACAACCTTATGCCGACGTCTTAATCTAAACACCATTTGTTTCCACGGTCCTTTATGAACAAACTCAGGTATCTCATATTGATATTAATCCTCTGGAATCTACCCTCCTACATGGCATTTTATTGGGGAAGCACACTGGGTTCCGTCACGAGCTATGCTACCTCATTGTCACTACTGCTGTTTTATTTTCTCGCTCAACCCAAGCACAAATTGCTTTTCCCGTTTATCTATCTTGGCATATTATTTTATGTTTTTGCGGGCTTCAATTTCAGTGATGAATTGGAAAGGGCCTATTATACGGATTTTGTCCGGTTTATGATTATTGTGGTATGTTCCGTGGAAGTGCTGCAGCGAACCTCTAAAAAAGACATTTATCTACTACTACTGGTAGGAGCAGTCAGTATTATTATTAATGCAGTGGCCTTTCCCGCGGCCAATAGATTTATGAGTGCAAGTTACGGGAGGTACAGTGGATTTTACATCAATCCCAATTATGCAGGGGCCATATGCATCGTAGGATTTGCGCTCTCATACGCTATGGCTGATAAGCGGTTGCGACTGGGAGGGCAACTGCTGTTTACGTTAGGAGGAATCCTCACTTTTTCAAGGACCTTTATTGTCATCTGGCTGATGATCAATCTGGTGGCCATCTATCGCAATAAAAAAAACATCTATGCCCCGGCCATTGGTGCCATAGCCCTGATCCTTGTCTTCGCATTTTCTGGGAGATTGGCCCTGAGCACCGACAGGTTCTCCGCGCTAACAAGCATCTTCTCTGAGGGTCCTGTAGAGACCTCGACCATAACGAGGGATTCCAGGACGGAAACCTGGGCCACCTATGCCGACGTCATTATGGATAATCCAATATTTGGCAATGGTTATAATAAATTGAGATCCAAGAAATACGGGATCGGGGTGCATAATTCGTATTTAATGGTCCTTGGGGAAGCGGGGATACTGCCCTTTCTAATCATCGTTGGAATTTATGTGTATCTGCTGATAAAAACTTTGATCTATTTTAACGAATATTCCGAATATTTCTACCTAACTGCGGTAATTGCTTTGTCGTTAACGACCGGCCACGGATATTTTGATATATTTTTTAACATTTTTATTACCATGTTCGTTTATGTAAAGATCCGTGAATTAGACAAAGAAAAGAAATTAAAAAATTTAGCTTTAAAAGAAGATAATAGCCAGTAACCAATACACTATTCCCCAATTGAACATATTTAGAAAAATATACCGCCACACCTACCTTGGGAGACTTCTTGGGATGACATTTCACTGGGCGTCTACGCATTTACTGCCCGATAAATATTTCCTGAAAATGGTCTATCGGAAAGAAATGGGTAAAAAACTGGATTTAAAGAACCCAATAACACTAAATGAAAAGATCAACTGGCTGAAATTGTACGACAGGACCCCCCTGCATACGCAATGCGCAGACAAATATGCCGTACGTAAATATGTAAAGGACAGGATCGGGGAAGGGTATCTGGTCCCTCTGTATTTCCATAGTGAAGATCCCGATGCTATCAATCCCGGCAACATCAAAAACATTCCGTGCATCATTAAGACCAACCACGACAGCAGCGGGGGTATTTTTATTAAAGACCTCACAGGGGTGGATTGGGATTCCGTCCGTGAAAAGCTGAGGCTGCGGCTAAGGAAAAATTACTATTATGGATCCAAGGAATGGCAATACAAGAACATTAAACCCCGGATCATCGTAGAGAAATTGTTGCAGGATTCCAGGGGGAATATCCCTCTGGATTACAAACTTCACTGTTTTAACGGCAAGGTAAATATGATACAGGTGGATATTGGACGGGATACAGAAAACCATCACAGGAACTGGTATTCCCCTGCCTGGGAGCGGGAACCGTATCGATGGTCATCCCCCAAGGGAAAGGGTAAATACACGGATCCGGGTGATGATGATGTAGCACAACCTGCGACACTTGGCAAAATGATTGCGCTTTCGGAGGTTCTGGCTGCGCCCTTCGACTATGTCCGCATAGACTGGTATGACGTAGATGGTGTCCTGTACTTTGGTGAAATTACTTTTCATCACGACGGAGGTAAGCAACCGATCAAACCCGAAAAATGGGACGAAATATTAGGCCGGAAAGTACAACTTACTAATTTTAGACCTTAATGGAATTACCTGAGAAGGGTGGTAAAGGGGTAATACAGGGATTTCTCTCCGGTTTTTAATCGCACAGGAGGGGGAAAAAAAGTTCTGGCGCAAGGGGAATGATGATTTATATTGGCACGGCGCTTAATTCCCCTGTTATGCCAGGACGAATCATGGTTGCCTTTTTTTTAGTTGATATCAACTATTTAAAGATCGGGTGGGTTCAAAAGAAGTAGTGAGTGAATACAGGGTGTAACAACCATTTACCTTTTTCTATGTTAGATTTTCTCAGAAAAATATACTATAAGACGTGGTTTGGTAAACTGCTGATGATTTTATACCGCTGGATCAATAAGTATTTGATCTCAGACGAAGTATTCGTTAAATGGCGATATCGCCTGGAGCGGGGTAAAAAACTGGAGTTAAAAAATCCAAAAACCCTCAATGAAAAAATAAACTGGTTGAAATTGTACGACAGAACTGCATTACATACGCAATGCGCCGATAAATATGCTGTCAGGGAATACGTAAAAGGAAAAATCGGAGAGGGGTATCTGGTGCCCTTATACTATCATACGGAAGATCCCAAAGACATTCATGATGGAAATGTGACTAAAATTCCCTGTATCATAAAAACGAACCATGACAGTGGGGGTGGAACATTTATAACCGACCTTCATAGCGTCGATTGGTCATTCATTCAAAAACAATTAAAGAATCGGTTAAAGAAAAATTATTACCTGGGGTCCAGGGAATGGCAGTATAAGGATATTAAGCCCAGGATCATTGTGGAACAACTGCTGCAGGATTCCGGGGGAAATATTCCCCTGGATTATAAACTCCACTGTTTTAATGCCAGGGTACATATGGTCCAGGTAGATATTGGGCGGGGCACGGATAACCATTTCAGGAACTGGTATTCCACTTCCTGGGTAAGAGAACCCTATGCGTGGTCCTCACCAAAGGGCCATGGGAAGTATACTGATCCGAGCGAAGAGGATGTGGAGAGGCCTGCAACATTGGATAAAATGATTTCACTTTCGGAAATTTTAGCGGAACCCTTTGATTATGTCAGGGTCGACTGGTATGATGTGGATGGAAAGCTGTATTTTGGTGAGATCACATTTCACCATGATGGGGGCATGCAGCAGATTAAACCGGAAAAATACGATTTGATCCTCGGCCAGCAGGTAAAGCTTACGAAACCGGCCGGGGATCAAATGAAAATATAGCATCTTAGCATTTAATATTATCCTTTAGAGAAGGCTTTAGTATTTTTGGCCATCCATAAAGCTTTGTCCGAATGATAGGAATCTAGGTGAATATTAAACAATCCCGTATGGCATTCATTATATGATAAACAAATATTCCTGAAGGTGTGAAGATCAAAATAAGGTATTTTAATGGGTCTAGTTTAAAATGGCTATTATAACTGAAAATGCCAATTTTCGGCATTTTGTCGCCCCTTAGGGATGGGGTAAGAACAAAAGGCCGAAAATTCAATTATTTTTACCCTGGCCCTAAAGGCAATAATTGAATTTTCAAGGTCCAGGCCTAATTGAAACCTTTGTATTTTCAATTTGAACCAAAAAATCAACGCTCGATTAAACCAGAGCAATTTTAATGTTTATGTACATGGTAACTATCAATTTATGGAACACAATATGACAGAACTTTTTGAATTGTCGATCAAGGCAGCTATTGAAGCAGGGCAGAAAATCCTGGAAATCTATGACTTACCGGAGATAACGGTAGAAAAAAAATCGGACCACTCCCCCCTGACCCAAGCCGATGTGGCTGCGAACACCTGCATCAACAATTACCTCATCCAAACCGATATTCCGATCATCAGTGAGGAAAACAAGCAATTGGACTATAAAATCCGGCAAAAATGGGACCGCTGCTGGATCGTTGACCCACTGGACGGCACCAAGGAGTTCATCAAGAGAAATGGGGAGTTTACGGTCAATATTGCACTATGTACCAAAGGATGCCCTATATTTGGGGTCATTTACGCCCCTGTGGCCAGAGCATTATACTATGGGGATGTGGAGAAAGGGAAGGCCTATAAAACGGTTTTGGATGACGGGCATGCGTTAACCAACGGTTTATTTGCGGATGAAGACAGCATCTCACCGGCAAAGGTGGCTGCAGATCTCGTCAGAGTTGTAGGTAGCCGATCCCATATGAATCAGGAAACCCAGGATTTTATTACGTCTCTGGATAAAAAATATGATCGTGTGGAAATTGTTTCAAAAGGAAGTTCTTTAAAATTTTGTCTGGTAGCTGAAGGCCAGGCGGATGTCTACCCCCGCTTTGCCCCGACGATGGAATGGGATACCGCCGCCGGACAGGCCATTTGCAATGCCGTGGGACTGAATGTGACGGTTGGCGACACCTCCGATGAATTGACCTACAATAAAGAAAATTTACTGAATCCTTTCTTTCTTGTAAGCAAATAAATGGGTGACGTAACTTATAAAAGACATTTAGCCAAAACGATCACATGGCGGGCCGTTGGCACCCTGGATACCATTCTGTTGTCCTGGCTGATAACGGGGAATCCCTTTACAGGACTGAAAATTGGATTTTCAGAGGTAGTCACTAAAATGGTTTTATACTATTTTCATGAAAGAGTATGGTTTAAAATTGCAATTCCGGAAAGTCACAAAAGACATTTGCTCAAAACCATATCATGGAGGATCATTGGTACTCTGGATACCATAGTGCTTTCAAGGATAATCACAGGAAACCCCATGACCGGACTGAAAA
>DATGCB010000013.1:0-2750 GCA_035312365.1 Eudoraea sp.
CAATTTATAGGACATTGTTTTATCTATAAAACTGATATTTTGTTGGTCCGATTTCCCAGTAAATTAAAAACAGCAGGATTTTACGCTCTATTTTACGGAGCGAAAATACAGGACTATTAAAAGTTTACAATAAACCCTGAATTGCGTCCTCGACTAAAATCGATGATTGGTAAAATGAATGTCATTCACAACACTTACAAAAATTATAATAGCTCTGTGCCATTAAGGCCGATTGAAAAGGGCAACGTTTTGCCCATTTCAGGCTATGTGGCTAAGATCAGCCATATCCCATGTCTATGGCATGCATCAGGGCCTTAATATACCCAAACGCATAGGCATGTCCCTGAAGATAGGCAGCGGGATCCTTATGGTGGGGAATATGATCGGGCATGACCATACCATCGTAGCCCACCTCTTTAAGCGCCACCAGGATTTCTCCGAAATCCATATCACCATTGTCCGGATAAACTTCCTGGAAATCGTTAAATCCCCCCTTTATATTGCGCAGGTGAATATTAAATATCTGCCCTCGTTCCCCGACCCATTTTATAATGGGCAAAATTTCCGTTCCCGGGTCTTCAAGGCCCTCGGCGGTAGATCCAAGACAAAGGTTAAACCCATGGGAAGGACTGTCGTATAGCCGGGCGAACCGCTTTATTCCTGCGAATACCTCAGGGCTGTTCCATCGCGTAATACCGCGATACCCTGCCGGAGTCGGCGGGTCGGCGATATGGTTGGCGAGTTTTACGTCATATTCTTCCGCTACCGGGATCACCCGATCCAAAAAATAGGTAATGCGTTCGTACATTTCATCGATGTCCACCTTTCCTGCAATGGTAAGGCCTTCATTCTTTTCAAGGGCTTCCTGCAGGTTCCAACTGCTATAGAGGCTATTGCCCCTGCTGCTATCCAGGGTGTCTTCCGTTCTGAGGATAACATGAATGATCGTATTGTACATTAAAGTCCTGACCCCTGTCTTTCCGGCTACTGAAATCATCTGCTGTATGAGTTCAATTTCACGGTCCCGTTCCGGACTTTTACCCAGCATAATGTTCGGCATGCTGACATTTTCAATGCCTGCCGATGACAGGGGAAGATGGTATGCATCCAGGCGGATCCCGTATTTCTCGCAATCTTCGCGCATACGCATTGAGTCATTGAGGCTCCATCCTTTCCCTATAACAAATTCAGGGGCTCCCCCATCCATATTGAAGACGCCGTACCTCGCAAGAAATTCAAGATTTTCCTTCCTGACGCCACCGTGCTGGCAACCGATTTTATACAAAATCTGTTTTTTTGATTTTCCCGGTGTTTCATTCCCCGCTGCCTGCCCCTCTTTTGGTGTACAGGCCATTGAAAGTGAACCGGCCGTTGTCAGGCCGCAGGCTCCCAATCCACCCATTACCAGGGTGGAAAGTGCTTTTCTACGGCTATAATCCTTATTGTTTCCCATGATCTCAAATTTTGCTCCTATAAATATAACCATAATGGCACGAGCCCATAGGGATGATTGAATTTCCGACGAGGGTATCCGGAACCTCATTCAAATTTGGGCTGTAGCTACAAGGTGGTTCCCAAATATTTCCGGAGTATTGGCAGGCTTATTTACAAACAGGCCCGGGAGAAATAGGAAATTATGTACCTTTCGATAGAGGGGCCAGGTGATGCGGCTGCGAGTGTCGGATGAATTTGTTTTATTAGGTCCGAAGCATCCAACCTCCGGCAAGACAGGCGTAACTTATTGCGGTATTTATTTCCTCCGTAACAGGATTAACTGCGTTGATCCTGATGGCCCTCCCCTTTGCAAATAAAAAACCACAAGACTTCGTCTTGCTGTTTCGTATTTTATTGCGTTAAGAAAGCTATCGCTTTCAACACTCCATAAAACACAAAACCACGCCAAGGCGCGGTTTTTTGAGTGTCGTGATCGCGACAGGATTCGAACCTGTGACCGTCTGCTTAGAAGTGCCCGTAAATGGATTTCTTCAAATCACAAAATGTACTATATTTTATTGATTTTCAGTGACTTAAATAAGTTTTGATGTCAAATGATATCATCTGGAATCAAGGAAATGTTTGCAAATTGTTTGCAAATTTTTTTAGTACCTTGAAGAATATGCGGACATATTTGACCCTTTTATTGGATACCAGAAGGGCAAAAAAAGATGGGTCGTTTCCTATCATTTTTCGCCTAACGCACCTTCGAAAAACCACTTCAATTTCGACTGGATATTCAATATTAGAAAAATATTGGGACTCTAGAAAATGTACTATCAAAAAGACGTACACCAAAGTAGATTCCATTGCCCGTTTAAACACCTTACTCTTGAAAGAAGAAGCCAGGGCAAATGATATCGTTAACCAACTTTACGATAAAGGGAAGCTTAATTATCTTTCCATTACTCAGGTCAAGAAAAGGATAACCCGAAACAGCACGTATGATTCCTTTTACAAATACGGGGAATCCTTGGCAGAGGACTTGAAAGCAGCTCATCGTTATGGCACTGCCAGGAACTACTCCGGGATAGTATCTGTTTTGAAAACTTTTACTAAGGGAAAGGACCTAAAGTTTAATGAACTCAATTATGACTTTATTAAACGATTTGAACGCTACCATTTCGCAAAAGGAAATAGTGTAAATAGTCTGTCCTCTTATTTAAGGGCTATTAAAGCTATCTATAATAAGGGGATTAAGGCTGGTTTAATTGAAAGAGAAGCCTATCCGTTTATTCACTATACCATTCGCCAGA
>DATGCB010000014.1:0-6109 GCA_035312365.1 Eudoraea sp.
GCAAAAAGTGCCTTATTGCCGCCCAGACGGGTATTGCGGGCTGTGTAGTCATCGAGGATGAAGTAACGCTATGGGGACAGGTAGGTGTTATCAGTGGCATAACCATCGGTAAGGGTGCCGTGGTCCTGGCACAATCCGGGATAGGAAAATCCATTGAGGGGGGGCAAACGTATTTTGGGAGTCCGGCAGAGGAGGCCAGGATTAAAATAAAACAACTCGCCAGTTTAAAACAATTACCGGGGGCATTGGAAAGGCTGGAAAAACAATAGGAGTATAAAACGTTACAAATCGTTTTCAAACCCATATTTTTGTCAATGTGATCTATGTAGACGAATGCAGGGTTAACTATAAACAGGGATATTGCCACCGGGCACACAGGCCGGATATACTCCCTGGAATAAGATAATAATTCGGTAAATAAATAACCTAATAACCATCCAAAAATGAGTGTTCTAGTAAATAAAAATTCCAAGATAATTGTTCAGGGTTTTACAGGAAGCGAAGGCACCTTTCACGCGGAGCAAATGATTGCATACGGCACCAATATCGTGGGGGGAGTAACTCCGGGTAAAGGGGGCCAGGAACACCTTGGTAAACCTGTTTTCAACACGGTGGAAGACGCCGTTGAAAAAGTTGGAGCGGATACCTCCATTATTTTTGTACCACCTGCCTTTGCAGCAGATGCCATTATGGAGGCCGCAGAAGCAGGGATCAAGGTCATTATCACCATTACCGAAGGTATCCCGGTAGCAGATATGGTGAAGGCGTATGATTACATTAAGGGTAAGGATTGCAGGCTGGTAGGTCCTAATTGCCCCGGTGTTATTACCCCGGAAGAAGCCAAAGTGGGTATTATGCCCGGTTTTGTGTTTAAAAAGGGGTCGGTGGGAGTGGTTTCCAAATCTGGGACGCTCACCTATGAGGCAGCAGATCAGGTGGTCCGGCAGGGGTTGGGGATCACAACGGCGATCGGTATTGGGGGCGATCCAATCATCGGGACAACCACCAAAGAAGCCGTGGAAATGCTTATCAGTGACCCGGAGACTAACTGTGTGGTAATGATTGGGGAAATTGGCGGGCAACTTGAAGCAGATGCGGCTAAATGGTATAAGGAAAGCGGCAGCAAGAAACCCATTGTTGGTTTCATTGCCGGTGAAACAGCCCCTGCCGGAAGGACCATGGGCCATGCAGGTGCCATTGTGGGCGGCAGTGATGACACTGCACAGGCCAAGAAACGCATCATGCGCGAATGTGGCATCCATGTCGTGGATTCGCCGGCGGAAATAGGGATCAAGGTAAAAGAAGTATTAGGATAGCAAACCGTTAATTCTATGATAAATCCCGCTTTGTCCGGGATTTTTTTTACATCATTATGTGGAACAAAACTTATATTTGAAGAAGAACCAGGTCCCCGGGAGGGCAAATTAATTTTTATCGGCTACTAATCACAATACAGAAATATGAAACTTTTAAAAGGAAAAAATGTGATCATTACGGGCGCCAGCAGGGGCATCGGTATGGGAATTGCGAAAGTCTTCGCGGATCACGGGGCCAATGTAGCATTTACGTACAGTTCGAGCGAGGCACCTGCGATGGAGTTGCAAAAGGAATTAACTGCCAAAGGGGTAAAAGCGAAGGCATATAAAAGCAATGCGGGCAGTTTTCGTGATGCTGAGGAGCTGGTGACCAAGGTACTCGGGGATTTTGAAGGTATTGATGTACTGATCAACAATGCAGGGATCACCAAAGACAATTTGCTGATGCGGATGGGAGAAGAGGATTTTGATTCCGTCATTGAGACCAATCTGAAATCCGTTTTCAATATGACCAAAGCGGTGCAGAGAACAATGTTAAAGCAGCGTAAAGGCTCCATCATCAACATGAGTAGTGTTGTAGGAGTCAAGGGAAATGCAGGCCAGACAAATTATGCGGCTTCCAAGGCCGGTATGATTGGCTTTACAAAATCCGTGGCCCTGGAATTGGGCTCGAGGAATATTCGGTGCAACGCGATTGCTCCCGGGTTCATAGAAACTGAAATGACGGATAAGCTGGATGAAAAAACGGTACAGGGTTGGCGCGAAGCCATCCCGCTTAAACGGGGAGGCACCCCGGAAGATGTGGCCAATGCCTGTTTGTTTCTGGCGTCGGACCTCTCGGCCTATGTTACCGGCCAGGTGTTGCACGTAGACGGGGGTATGCTCACCTGAATCCGGGATACATACCCGGCCATAAAAAATACCATCCTGAAATGACCGATTTGGAAACAGCGATTTAGAGAAGAGAGGAAACTTATTGATGCAGACCGGAACATTACTACTTATTATTTTATCGGCTATCGCCTCGCTGGCCATCGTGCTTTACCAATATTATTACGCATCCAAAAGCAAGGGAACAACTCAAGGGATACTGACTTTTTTTCGTTTCCTGGCACTTTTCGGAATCTTCCTTCTATTGATAAATCCAAAATTTACGAAAAACGAGTTTGTCCTTGAAAAATCGAACCTGCTCGTACTGCTCGACAATTCCTCATCGTTGAATTCTCCGGATACAAGGCGGCAAATTGAAGATATCTCGCAACGTTTGAAGGCCCATGGGGGACTCGCGGAGCATTTCAATAGCAAGAGCTATAGTTTTGGAAAATTTCTGAATAGTACGGACAGTCTTACTTATTCTGAAAAGGCGACCAATATCAGCAAGGCGCTTTCAACAATCAATGATATTTATTCCAAGTCTTCTGCCGCCGTTGTTTTGGTTACGGATGGCAACCAGACGCTTGGCGAAGACTATGAGTTTTACGGCAGGCAACAGGATCTGCCGGTCTACCCGGTCGTTTTAGGGGATACCACACAATACGCGGATATCAGGGTTGACCAGTTGAATACGAACAGATACGCATTTCTAAATAACAAGTTCCCCCTGGAAGTCTATGTTTCCTATCAGGGAGCAGAGGATATTTCCAGTTTACTTACTGTTTCGGTTGCAGGGATTATTGTATACAGGGAGCGTATTTCATTGGATAATTCGGCAAATACCAAAATAGTCAGTACGCTGATAGATGCCAGTTCCGTTGGGGTAAAGGAGATAAAAGTAAAAATGGAGCCCCTTCGAAACGAACGGAACATAGCGAATAATGAACGGGTTTCGGCGGTAGAGGTCGTTGACGAAAAGACCAATATAACGATCATTTCGGAAGTGCTCCATCCGGACATAGGAGCATTAAAGAAGGCTATTGAAAGTAATGAACAACGTTCTGTGGAGATTAAGAGGCCAAATACGCCGTTGGCAGGCCTGGCAGATGTTGATCTCTTTATTCTTTATCAACCAAGGTCCTCATTCCGTGAAATCTATAAATTTATAAAAGACAGAGGAGCCAGTATATTCACCATTACAGGCACAAAAACAGATTGGAATTTTTTGAATAGTATTCAAAACAGTTTTGAAAAAAACAATTACAATCAGAGTGAATATGTGAGCCCTATCCTGAACCCCGGGTTTACAGTTTTTGATGTCTCCGGTTTTTCCATTGAAGACTTCCCCCCCCTTGAAGCTTATTTGGGGGAAATACTGATCACAAAATCTAACGAAACTGTTTTGGGACAGGAAATAAAGGGGGTTGATCTTAACGAACCCTTGTTGTGTATTATCGGGAATGATAAGGCAAAAGAGGCCGTACTATTCGGTGAAAACATTTGGAAATGGAGGGCTCAAAGCTACAGGAACCATCAGGAATTTAAGCCTTTTGACGAATTTATCGGAAAATTTATGCGCTATCTTTCCTTTAATGACCCAAAAAGCCGACTTTCCCTGGACTATCAAAATACCTACGAGGGGATCAGTGAAGCGGGTATTTCGGCTTCCTATTTTGATGAGACTTTTGTATTCGATAGCAATGCGAGCATTACCCTTTCCCTGAAGAATAAGGACAATACAATAGCCAGGGAAATCCCAATGCTTCTTTTGAACGGGTATTACAATGCCGACCTGAGTAATCTTCCTGCCGGGCAGTACAGTTTCACGGTTTCGGTCGAGAATGAAAACGTTTCAAAATCAGGGAGTTTTACCATGCTCGACTTTGATGTGGAGAAGCAATTTTACTCAAGTGATTACCGAAAACTGGAACGTCTGGCATATGCTACCAATGCATCCCTATACTACCCGTCGCAATTAGATCAATTGATCGATAATTTGCTGGCCGATGCACAATTTGTTCCCACCCAGAAAAGCAATCAAAATGTCGTATCTTTAATCGATTTCCGCATACTGCTGGCGATTATAGTTATGGCGTTGACCACGGAATGGTTTATCAGAAAATATAACGGATTAAATTAAAAATAAAACAGGACACATGGACAAATTACCAAAGATTGCGTTACCCGCAATAGTTATTATTATCTTACTCATCATCCTGATCTCCAAGTCGGCCGTGACCATCGGCTCGGGGGAGGCAGGAGTCTTATACAAAACTTTTGGAGGCGGCGTTGTGACAGATGAACCACCGCTGGGGGAAGGGTTCCATATTGTGGCTCCCTGGAATAAAGTTTTTATTTATGAGGTGCGGCAGCAGGAGGTTTTCGAAAAGATGAAAGTGTTGTCTTCCAACGGATTGGACATTCAATTGGATGCATCAGCCTGGTTTGAACCCAAGTATCAGGAACTTGGAAAGCTGCATCAGGAGAAAGGCGAAACCTATGTTCAGAGGATTTTACTCCCAACGATCCGGTCGGCCGCCAGGAGCGTTGTAGGCCGCTATACTCCGGAACAACTGTATTCCAGTAAGCGCGATGCCATTCAGAATGAGATCTTTGAGGAAACTAAAAAAATCGTTGAAAACCAATACATTCAATTAAATGAAATATTGGTTCGGGATGTGACGTTGCCCACTACAATCAAAGAAGCCATTGAAAGGAAATTAAAGCAGGAACAGGAATCCCTGGAGTACGAATTCCGTTTGGTAACTGCCTCAAAAGAGGCACAAAAAGTACGCATTGAAGCCCAGGGGAAGGCGGATGCCAATAAAATTTTAAGTGCCTCACTTACGGATAAAATTCTCCAGGACAAGGGGATTGATGCTACCTTAAGGCTGGCTGAGTCACCCAATGCCAAAGTAGTCATTGTGGGTAGTGGAGATTCCGGTTTACCACTTATTCTTGGGAATAATTAATTTGAAAAAATTTTTGTGAAGTCAAAATAAGTTCTACTTTTACACTGTAATGAGAGCAAATAATACACATCATCATTTCCATACTGTCGCTCAGGCGAGGTAGGAATGTATTGTTGTATTTCAAAAATATGTCTGACCCGTTTGAGCAATCAAGCGGGTTTTTTGTTCCCATTATCCCATGCCAATACCGTATTCAAGGGACTATAAGGATGGTATTTATGGATAGGCAAAGATGTATTCTGTGACGGATATAATTTTATAAAGGAAAGATGACAAAGATCAATATTGCGATACAAAAAGCGGGACGCCTCAATGATGATTCTCTCGGAATCTTAAAAGATTGCGGCATTTCAGTTGACAACGGAAAAGACCAGTTGAAGGCTTCTGCACGAAATTTTCCGATGGAAGTGTACTATCTGAGAAATGGAGATATTCCGCAGTACCTTAGGGATGGCGTTGTTGACATTGCAATCATAGGGGAAAATGTCCTCGTTGAGAAAGGTGAGGATATTGCCTGGATAGAAAAACTGGGCTTTTCCAAGTGCAGGGTTTCCCTGGCTATACCCAAATCAATATCGTACGGGGGCATTGGAGATTTAGAGGGTAAGCGTATTGCAACATCATATCCGCATACGGTGAACACCTACCTGAAAGAAAACGGAGTGAAGGCCGAACTGCATATTATTAGCGGGTCCGTGGAGATAGCGCCAAATATCGGGCTGGCAGATGCCATATGTGACATTGTCTCAAGCGGCAGTACCTTATTTAAGAATAATCTCAAAGAAGTGGAGGTTATGCTGAAAAGTGAAGCTGTACTCGCCGTTTCCCCGAAAATTCGGGAAGAAAAAAAGGCAATTCTGGAGAGATTGCGGTTTAGAATTAAATCGGTGTTAACCGCCAGGCAGTCCAAATATGTCCTAATGAATGCTCCGAATGACAAATTGGAGG
>DATGCB010000015.1:0-2693 GCA_035312365.1 Eudoraea sp.
AGGGGCGAAATAACGTTCAATGCTTCCACGCCGCTTGAAGATATCCATGCCGTAAACAATGGGGTGAATGCCATTCTGAAAACAGAGCAAGGTGAATTTGCATCCTTACTCCTGATGAAGGATTTTGACTTTAAAAGGAAGTTGATGCAAGAGCACTTTAATGAAAACTACGTTGAATCCGAAACTTATCCAAAGGCCTATTTTACCGGTAAAATAAAAGACTTTGAATCCGAGGAACTTACTACAATCCCCAAAAATTATGATGTTGAAGGGGAACTTACCATTCATGGGGTGACGCGGAAATTTTCCACTACAGCCGCCCTGAGCAAAAAGGGAAGAGCCATTGTAATGGTCTCCGGTTTTATCATAAAGCCTGAAGAATTCAAGATAGAAGTCCCTAAATTGCTCTTCAAAAAAATTGCCCAGGAAGTAAAGGTGGATGTGGCCTATTTAATGGCAGGACAGTAAACATGGACCATTGAAAAATGTTCAATGATCAATCATTATTTACTCAGGTACATCTTCCGCCTTGTATACAGATCATAGAATTGATCGTCCTTTAAACTATCGATAAACAGGATGCTCTCGCCCGTACTTTTCATTTCCGGTCCGAGATTTTTATTCACATTCGGGAATTTATTAAAGGAGAAGACCGGTTGTTTAATCGCAAACCCTTCCAACTGCGGATTAAATGAAAAATCTTTTACTTTTTTATGACCCAGCATCACCATGGTCGCATAGTTGACATAAGGCTCCCCATATGCTTTGGCGATAAAAGGTACCGTGCGCGAGGCCCTCGGATTTGCTTCAATGATATACACCATATCATCTTTTATGGCAAACTGGATATTTATGAGCCCTACGGTATTCAGGGCCAGGGCAATCTGTTTTGTATGATCCTTGATCTGCTGCATCACAAACTCCCCTAGATTAAATGGAGGCAGGGTGGCATTGGAATCCCCGGAATGGATACCGCAGGGTTCAATATGCTCCATGATCCCGATGATATAAACATCCTCCCCGTCGCAAATGGCATCCGCCTCTGCTTCTATGGCCCCATCGAGGTAGTGGTCTAGCAACAATTTGTTGTTTGGAATTTTCCGCAGCAGATCCACCACGTGTTCTTCCAGTTCTTCCTTGTTGATGACGATCTTCATGCCCTGTCCCCCCAAAACATAGGAAGGCCGAACCAGTAATGGGAAATTCAATTTGTCGGCCAGCTCCAGGGCTTCATCCGCACTTTCCGCTACTCCGAACTCCGGGTAGGGAATATTGTTTTCCTGCAGTAATTTAGAAAAACTTCCGCGGTCTTCAGCCAGGTCGAGGGATTGAAAGCTGGTGCCCATTATCTTAATCCCGTATTTATCGAGTTTTTCAGCCAGTTTTAAAGCGGTTTGCCCTCCGAGTTGCACGATGATCCCCTCAGGTTTTTCGTGACGGATAATGTCGTAAATGTGCTCCCAGAAAACAGGTTCAAAATAAAGCTTGTCCGCCGTATCGAAATCTGTGGAAACGGTTTCCGGATTGCAATTGATCATGATGGTCTCATACCCGCATTCGGCGGCAGCCATCACGCCATGGACGCAGCAATAATCAAATTCAATGCCCTGCCCTATCCTGTTGGGTCCGGAGCCGAGTACTACGATTTTTTTCCGGTCCGTTACCTCACTGTCATTGGCTACGTACCGCTCCCCGTCGGCTGTTTCAATCTCTTCCTCAAAGGTAGAATAGTAATAAGGGGTCATTGCCTTAAATTCTGCCGCACAGGTATCAACCAGCTTATATACCCGGTTAATGCTCAATGCGATTCTTTTTTTATGTACTTCACTCTCGTAACAATCCAGCATATGGGCAATCTGCCGGTCCGCAAAACCCTTCTGTTTAGCTTCTAACAGCAACTCCCTGGGGAGTGTGGCGATGGTGTATTTTGAGATTTCTTTTTCGAGGAAATGAAGTTCTTCATATTCCCGTAAAAACCACAGGTCAATTTTTGTGATCTCGTGGATTCGGCTGAGGGGTATTCCCAGCTGGATGGCATCGTAAATGACAAACACCCGATCCCAACTGGGGACCGAAAGCTTTTGGATGATCTGGTCATAATTCTTATACCCTTTACCATCGGCACCGAGGCCATTTCTTTTGATTTCAAGCGATTGTGTGGCCTTGTGCAAAGCTTCCTGAAAAGAACGGCCGATACCCATGACCTCACCAACAGATTTCATTTGCAGGCCCAGGGTTCTGTCTGACCCTTCAAACTTGTCAAAATTCCATCGCGGGATCTTTACAATGACGTAATCCAGGGTTGGCTCAAACAAGGCAGAGGTTGATTTCGTGATCTGGTTGTCCAGTTCATCCAGGGAATAGCCAATGGCCAGTTTCGTGGCTATTTTGGCAATGGGATACCCCGTGGCCTTTGAGGCCAGGGCCGAAGATCTTGAAACCCGGGGATTGATCTCAATGGCAATAATGTCTTCTTTCTCATCCGGACTTACCGCAAATTGCACATTGCAACCGCCGGCAAAATCCCCGATATTCCGCATCATCTTAATGGCCATATCGCGCATTCGCTGAAAGGTGGTATCGGATAAGGTCATAGCGGGCGCAACGGTGATGGAATCCCCTGTATGGATGCCCATTGGATCCATATTTTCTATGGTACAAATGATCACTACATTGTCATTGTGATCCCGGAG
>DATGCB010000016.1:0-7326 GCA_035312365.1 Eudoraea sp.
TACTTTGGAATTTCGCCCCGGCCCAAGATTTTGATTTAAAGTACTTAAAGAAATCAGACATTTTAGTAGTGAATGAATCGGAAGCCGGATTTTTGACCAATATGGAGGTAGGTGATCAGCAAAGTGCTGAAAAAGCCATCCAAAAACTCTTAAAGCGGGGACCAGCACTGATTATCCTGACCCTGGGTGCTGATGGGGTACTATGCGCCTCAAAGGGAAAAATAAAACACCTTTCCGCTTTTAAGGTACATGCGGAAGATACGACCGCTGCGGGCGATGTATTCTGTGGCACCTTCTCGGTGGCCCACGTGGAAGGCAATACATTGACAAACAGCATTCGGTTCGCCTCTGCAGCTGCTGCCCTGTGCGTTACAAAAATCGGAGCCCAGCCCTCCATTCCCCATCGCCTGGAAATCGATGCATTTTTGGCAGGCCAATAGCAGTTGCCCGTGAGGAAATGAGGAGGGCAAGGCTAACCTGATTGGGTTTAATACGTGTAAGTGAACTCAGGGTACATTTTACGGGCCAACGTTCTGGTACAATTTGGCCACAAGATGCGCGTGTTCGTCATAGGCGGATTCGAATAATTCATTGGCCCGCTCTTCCCCCACTATTTTCCCGCTGCACAATACCCTGGGAGATTTGCCATTTTTATGCAGGATGTCCGCGATTTCAGCTTTCAGACAATTGATCAGTAATACGCCACCCAGCGTTGATCCCGGTGCGACAGGGGTGTCCAGGCCTTCCAAATAGATCATGGCGTCCCCCAACGGGGCCCCGGTATCCAGCGTATAGTCTGCAAAATCGGTCAATTTTTTACCATCTTCTTTTTTAGAGGAACTGCCCTCCAGATGCAGCCTGCTCACCAGGGCCACCACCTTTATTTTTCGTTTGCGGAATTCCTCGGCCATCTCAATGGGGACTACATTGCAACCGCTCGAGGAGATGATCAGGGCCGTATCCCGGGGGCTGGTGTCAAAATTCCGGAGGATCCTCTCTGCAAGTCCCGAAACGTTTTCCAGGAACATGGCTTGCCTTTGTCCGTTGGATCCCACCACCAGATTGTGGAAGGAAAGGGAAAGCTCCACGATAGGATTAAATCCGGGAAAAGAACCGTATCTGGGCCACATTTCCTCTACCATCATCCGGCTGTGCCCCGACCCGAATAGGTGTACCATTCGTCCATCCAATATTGACCGGGCAAACATTTGAGCAACCTCCCGGATAACGGGTTCCTGTTTTTTTACGATGGATATGATCTCCCTGCCCTTTTCAAGGTACTGTGTTGTAACACTCATTGATCGTTGTTTTGTATGATTTTTGCCAAAAAGGACTTTCCGGCAGCCTCATAATTACATATCTTTTCTCGTCATTTTTCCCCTTCCCCGGCCTATCGATACTGCCCCTCACTAATGGCCCAACCTCCGTCAATGCCAAGTACCTGCCCGGTAATAAATTTAGACGCGGGATGTAAAAACATCAGTGCGGCACTAATTATATCTTCCGATGTACCGGGGCGGCCACCGTTCAGGGGCTGTTTGGTTCTGATAAAGTTAAGAATATCGTCATCCTCTGCAGCACGTTTGGCCATTGGCGTTATAAACAGGCTGGGGGCTATGACATTTACCCGGATATTATCGGTTGCATAATAGGCGGCGATGGATTTCGAAAAACCGATGATGGCCGACTTTGAGGCGGCGTATGCATGGGTCACAAAATACTTCGGGGAGGGAGAATACCCAAGGACAGAGCCCATGTTCAGGATAACCCCAGGGATGGAGTGCCTCCGAAAGTAGTTGACCATGGCCTTGTTGGATAGCATGACGGAGGTAAGATTCCATTCCATGGTCTTGTTCCATCCTTCCAGGGTCATCTGGTGCAGGGGGCCATCACCGTATTTGCGCCCGCTCCCTCCGGCGACGTGAAACAGTCCTGTTATGGCTCCATAAGCATCATGGGCTCTGGTAATGGCGTCTCCCATAGTTTGCTGATTGGTAGCATCCCCCTTTATGGCCAGACCGCTATCTCCCAACAGTACCCCTGCCTTATCACAGCTATCCTGATTTCTCCCAACCACTACTACACAGGCGCCCAATTTTTTTAAGGCCAGCGCCGTTGCCAAACCCATTCCCGTGGTACCGCCCATAATGATATACGTAGTTTCTCTGAATTCCATCTCAAATTAGGTTGCCCAGGGTTTATCTCCACTGGTATAGGGAATGCATGCTTCGTATTTTCCGGGTAGTGGCAAATAACTCCTGGCTATTGTCATTCCTGTTTCCGAGGTAAAATAACCTGAGATAGTAAGGCTCTTAAATAGGTCGAAGTAGTGGGGAAGGGGATGATCTACACCTTCCAGGGCCAGGTTATAGGAAATAGCCTCGGCCTGCAAAGCTTGTAAAATTTCAAGTTTTTCCCGGGGTTGGGCATCCATAAAGGAAGCCTCAAAGGCTATTGCAGATCGGGCATCAAGTTGGTTCAGGCCTTCCAGAAAAACAGCTTGTTCCTCCCGAACCATGCAATCCCTGAATATGGAAAGCATATAGTGCCCCACTTTAGCCTCTTTTGCACCCGGGGAGGAAGGGGTTGCCGGCAGGATGGTTTCCGCAATCTCATTCAGGAAGGAAAGATCTGAATGATCGAGGTCGGTCCTGACTGCTGGAACATATTCACAGCCCTGCAGCAAACCAAGCGAAGGTAAAAATACGGTACCACCGCTTGCCAGGGCTAATCGGTTGAGGAAGGATTTTCTTTTCATATGGGTCTAGTTTCGAAGTCCATTTTTTAACGGTTTTAAAGGGAACTTACAAATTCATCTTTTTTAATTCACTTACTGCAAAATCTGCCGCCCTGGCAGTCAGGGCCATGTAGGTCAACGACGGATTCTGGCAGGCACCGGAAGTCATACAGGCCCCGTCGGTCACAAAAACATTCTCTGCACCCCAGACCTGGTTGTTTCTGTTGAGCACCGAGGTTTTTGGATCCCGCCCCATACGGGCGGTCCCCATTTCATGGATGTTGAGCCCGATATTCCGTACTTCTTCCACACCTTCAATATTCTTAAAATGCATGCGTTCAAGCATTTCAACTCCCGCTCCGATCATATCTTTTACCATATTGGTTTCGTTCACCTTGTATTCGGCATCGATATTCAATAGGGGAATCCCCCAGTCATCGGTTTTACCTGTTACGAGGGTAACCCGGTTTTCATGGTAGGGAAGGCATTCACCCATGCCCCTGAGGCTGAACTTCCACGGCCCCAGGCGGGTAAGGTCTGCTTTAAGGTCCTCTCCCACAACGGTTTTACTCAAGTCGGACATTGGTTCGCGAAAGGCGCCGCATGCATACGCATAGCCCCGTTTAAAACCGGCCTGTTTGTCGCTGCCAAAATTTCGAAATCGGGGAAGGTAGGTGCCCGTAGGCCTCCTCCCGGAGTAGTATTTATCTTCAAAACCTTCATATTCCCCCGTTATTTTCGCGTTATAATTGTGATCCATCAGATTGTGGCCTAATTCTCCGGAATCATTGCCCAGGCCATTTGGAAATCTGGAAGAAGTGGAATTCATCATGATCAGCGTGGAATTTAAGGTCGACCCGTTGACAAAGATCACCTTTGCATAGTACTCGAAATTTTCCTTCGTATTGGTGTCGATGACGCGAACCCCGGAAGCCTTGCCGGTCTCCTCATTATAGATGATGGAGTGTACCACGGAAAATGGCCGGATGGTTAACCTGCCAGTCTTCTCAGCTGCCGGAAGGGTGGATGAATTACTGCTGAAATATCCCCCGTAAGGGCATCCCCTGCTGCACAGTCTCCTGTACTGACAGGGACCCCGGCCGTTATGGCGTTTCGTTAAATTGGCGGTCCGTGAAATCACAAGATCCCGATCGTCATAGTGTTCGGACAACTGCTCCTTAACGTGCTTCTCCAGGCAGTTCATTTCCATGGGTGGGAGGAATTCCCCGTCCGGGATCTGTGCCAGCCCGTCCCTGTTGCCACTGATCCCTGCAAATTTTTCCACATAGCTGTACCAGGGGGCAATGTCCTTATAGCGTATGGGCCAGTCGATAGCAATACCCTCCCTCACATTGGCTTCAAAATCGAGATCGCTCCACCGCTGCGTCCAACGTGCCCAGAGCAGCGATTTGCCCCCAACCTGGTAGCCCCGGATCCAGTCGAATGGCTTGGTCTGTTCATAAGGATGTTCCTGGTCCCTGACAAAAAAATGTTCTGTAGCCTCGTTAAAGGCATAGCACCGGCTTACCACCGGGTTTTTCTCCACAACCTCGCGTGGCATGGTTCCCCGATGTGGCAATTCCCAAGGGTGTTTGTTCGCTGTAGGGTAATCCCTGATATGTTCCACCATCCTTCCCCGCTCCAGGACGATGGTCTTCAGGCCTTTTTCGCAAAGTTCCTTGGCTGCCCAACCCCCGCTGATACCAGAACCGATAACAATGGCATCGTAGGTATTCTCGCTGCTCCCCGTTCCGTTTAGATACATCATGTTCGCGTATTCATTTCGGTTAAACCGTCCTGACCCTTTGAATAATTTCTCCTGTTTCCTTGTGTTTGAGGATTAATTTGGCATCGCCATTGGGCAACACTTCTTCCTTGATCAGGTAATGGTGCTCATCGTAGGACTTCCAGTTCTTTTTGGTCCTTTCCGGGGAATCGCCCCGCCAATCCTCCAGCACAACAGGTTCCCATACTTTGGTTTTGGCCGATTTATAAGCCGCATCCAGGATCGCGTTGACCACATAACCGTCATAAAAGGTTTCCAGGGGCTCCCGTTTTTCCTCAATGGCTGAGAACATATCGGTAAACATATGGGGATATCCTAATTCGTGGGCCTCATCCCCAACAGGGAACAACCAGCCCGTGGTTGATTCGGCTTTTTCGGCTACATAGCCTTCCCCCCCTTTTCCCGTGGTAAACATTTCAAACCCCGTCCTTAGAAAGCTGTTGACCCAGATGGTGCCTTCGGTTCCCATAACCTCATCGCGAAGATCCATACCACCGCGGAACGTCCAGCTGACTTCGAACTGCCCAATGGCACCGTTGGCGTATTTTACCAGTCCGATGGCGTGATCTTCGGCCTCAATAGGATGCACTTGCGTATCCGCCCAGCACATCACCTCCATGGGCTTCACGTTCTTTCCGATAAAATTCCTGCTGATTTCCACACAATGGCAGCCAAGGTCAATGAGAGCGCCGCCGCCCGATTTTTCCTTATCCCAGAACCAGTCACTATGCGGCCCTGGGTGTGTCTCCCGGGATTTGGCCCAGAGTACCCGCCCTATATCGCCCCGCTTCACACTTTCCATCGATTTTAAAAATTTTGGGGTGTAGCAGAGGTCCTCCAGGTAGCCCCCGAAAATACCAGCTTCCTCCACGGCAAGGAGCATTCTCTTCGCCTCACCTGCATTACGTCCCAGCGGTTTGGTGCAAATGACATGCTTTTTTGCACTGGCACAGGCAAGTACGGCTGCCTCGTGCAGGTTATTCGGGAGGGAGATCAGGACCACATCAACTTCCGGATGGGAGATGGCCTCCTCCATGGAGGTCGTGTAAAATGGCAGCCCATAGTCATCGGCAAAGCGTTTGGCATTCTTTTCGTTTCGGGAATAGACCATGACCAGATGGTCCTTTCGTCTTTGGGCGTGCAGGGACCCGGCATAAAACCGCGCTATAAAACCCGAACCTAACATTGCAATTTTCATCTGTGTTGATTTAAGCTGTTTACAATTTCATCCTTTTCCATCACTACCATCCAAATACCGCTTTTATGTACTCACGGCTTTTTTTCCAATCCTCCTTCAGGGGATTCGAGGGCGTAAAGTCGTTCGGGAAGGCTAACTCAATGGCAGCCTGCCCGTCAAAGCCCACGGCTTTCAATGCGGCTGCAACCGCCGTAAAATCTGTGGCACCCTGCCCGAGATACTCCGTCCATGTGCCATCTTCGTATTGATCCCGCAGGTGCAGGTAAACAATCTGTTTTCCGTAGGTATGAATAAATTCTATGGGGTCGATCCCACCCCTGATGAGCCAGTTTATATCGGGCCCCAGCTTAAAATCGGGGATCCGTTCCAAAGTTCCATTCAGGTCGTGCATGTTGTTCTCCACCTCGTAGGTGTGGTTGTGCAGATTGGCTTCGATACCAAGGTCATTACAAAGGGTTCTTATCTTACTGAGGATATCGGCCTGTGCATCGAGTTCTTTTGCCGTTTTCAGGTGGTCGGCGCTTCCGACGGAAATACCGAAGGTCTTTCCACCGACCTGTGCCAGGCGGGGAACCACCGTATGGATATCATCCATGATCCTTCGATGCTGGGAGGTGTCCCACATCTTAAACCCCACACCATAGGAAGACCCCGAAACCGGTAACGTATATTTTTTAATCAACGCCCTGATCCGGTTTACCGAGTCTGGGTGCCGCAACTGACCCTCCATAATTTCCACCCCCTCGATCCCGGCATAGCTCAGATCGGAAAATACCGTGTCGAGAATCGGAGTGCAGTCCCAGTTGGGCGGGAACCTGCTTGCATAGACCCACAGATGCGCATTTACCGGAATGTCTGCCACGGGCGGGTGATCCGGCAGGGATGAAAACAGGTATGACGGCGTCCAAAGGGCAGCTGTGGTTCCCAGTCCCGATTTTTGAATAAATTGCCTTCGTTTCATAGGATGATGCTTCGTCGTCTAATTGCACAGGCCTTTTCCATTGGCGCTTGCTAAATATAACCAATTCTACTTGTACGTACAAGTATGTTGATGTACTAAGGGGATGCCTCATATTCCATTTTGAGGTTTCCCCCTTGCCGGGGTCACAGATCCTTTGTGGATCCGGATTATGGAGAAAGATCCCGGACCCAGATATTCCTGAAGCTCACGGGATTGCCGTGATCCTGGAGGCCCAGAGGCAATTTGCCATGAGGTTCGTAATGGGGTAGCCCGACAAACCTGATACTCCCTTTGATCTCCGCGTGGTTTTGAACCAGTATACCGTTGTGAATTACCGTGACATAGGCCGGGGACAGGAGCAACCCGATGCTGTCAAAGGTAGGAGCGGTATAAAAGACATCATAGGTCTGCCATTCACCCGGTTTTCGGCAGGCATTGACCAACGGTGGTATCTGCTTATAAATGGATCCTGCCTGCCCATTGACATAGGTTGCATTCTGATAATTGTCCTGGATTTGTAGTTCGTACCGGGATTGCAGGAATATTCCTGAATTTCCGCGTCTCTGGCCTTCACCCTCCACTTTTTCAGGAGCCCTCCATTCAATATGCAACTGCATATCCCCAAAACTCTTTTTGGTCCGTAT
>DATGCB010000017.1:0-6903 GCA_035312365.1 Eudoraea sp.
AAGCATAGTAATTGATATTAAACAATTGAAAACCGTGAGACAAAACCGCGCAAACGACAGGTTCAGCCCAAAAACAGCAGTCGCTGTCGGGCCAATTTTCTAAAGTTTAAAAATCAAATGAGAAAAGTCTGATCCAGGAGCTGAACATCCCGTATCAGAGGGGGAGGCGAGTAATCCTTAAAGGGAACGATATTTTCGTCACAGCCTTCAAATCGATTGATATATGAATAAACGAAAGAAACGACGAAAAGCTGCTGGTCAAAAGTAAGTTGGTCCAATGAAATCTTCAAATCGTCCTGGCCTTCCAAAACTACCTCCACATCGGTACAGCAATCCATATCCATCTCCATCACCGCGCATTCGCCGGATGATTTGGACGTTTTGGCCTCCATCATACAGGTATTCACGCTGTCGTAGATGCTGAAATCTACCAGATGGTCGCCACAATAGTGCAAATCCACTGAGAAGGACATAGTGGAAAGCAGCACAATAACTGCCATTACCGAAGATGTTATTTTGCGAAAGGTATCTTTCATTTACTTTGCAAAATTACAAAATTTTAAGTTTGGTTCTTTTGCTTTAAGGAAAGTTTTGGTAACTTAATAACGGAGTGGACTTCTTCAAGAATTTTTATTATCCTGATCTGGATATGCCGTTAAAATCATTGCTTTTTAAACGGTCCTGTAAAACGAACGCTTAAAAAGACCCTGCCCGTTTTCTTCATCTGTTCTTTTTAACGACAGTTTTATAAGACGCCAAAAATGGCGCCATAGCCCTATATAAGTTGGATACATTTAGTCACTATTCACTTGTTGCGCTTTATTAGGAAAACCAATACTTAATAAACCAAAGAGCCTGTTCCGAATTTATTGTGGGAAGCCACCTTTTCCTCCACAATCAGACAGGCCAATCAATAGAAAAAAGTAAATTTGATAAATACAGATAAAACAATATAAATCTCCATGATACCCTGGAGCAACAACTCAAAATAATAAATCCCACTTCAAGATAAACAACGCGGAACTTTGATACGGGATTTTACCTCTAACCGAATTTTAACTTTTATTAGGGATGCAACAATTTAAGAGATGGACAGAGACTTATGTGCAGCTTTTAACAGCTGACAAGAAACGTTCTCTTGAACCCCAAGAACTGGAAACTTATGCACTTTCCGCATACCTGACCGGCAGGGATGTTGAAAGCTATCAGATTCTGGAACGGGCCCACCGGAACTATTTGGGACACGGGAATACGCAAAAGGCTGTTCGTTGTTCTTTTTGGCTAGGATTGATGCTCATGAATAAGGGGGAAAGGGCAAGGAGCGGTGGATGGTTTGCCAGAGGGGAAAGGCTTTTCAATGATGAAAAAGTACCAGATTGTGCTGAGAAAGGGTTGATCCTACTTCCCGTGGCACTAGGTGCGCTCTTTGCAGGTCATCCTGAAAAGGCTGAGAAACTCTTCAACGAGGCTATAACAATTGGCGAACAATTCGCCGACGCTGATCTGATTGCAATAGGACGGCTAGGTCTTGGACAGACAATGATCCTACAAGGGGAAGTGGCCAAAGGAATGAAACTACTGGATGAAACTATGATAACCATTGAAATGGAAGATGTCTTTCCTGTTGTAAAAGGGATTGTCTATTGTGCTGTCATCGAAACATGTTGTAAGGTTTGGGATTTGAGAAGGGCACAGGAGTGGACATTGGCATTGATGCGGTGGTGTGAGGCACAACCGGAGATTGTTCCCTTCAAAGGGCAGTGTTTGGTACGAAAGGCTGAAATTATCCAATTTCATGGTGAATGGCACAAAGCACTGAAGGAAACCAATGATGCATGTGAGTTGATGACACGGCCACCGGGTGAACCGGCAGCCGGAGAGGCATTTTACCGAAAAGCAGAACTGCACCGTTTACTGGGAGATTTTGAAAAGGCGGAAGACTGTTTTCATGAAGCTGCAAAATGGGGCAGAAAACCACAACCCGGGCTCGCACTACTTCGCCTGGTACAGGGGCGGAATGATATGGCGGAAACTTCTATAAGGAATACCCTGAGGGAGACAAAAGATAATACAAGACGTGCGGAACTGCTCCCTGCCGTAGTGAATATCATGTTAGCTGTAAAGCAAACTGAAGAAGCCCTTGAAGCCGCCAAGGAATTATCCGCTATCGCTCTCGAGTTTGACGCTCCCTATCTTTATGCCATGTCCTCTTACTGCCAGGGCGCTGTTTTTCTTGCGGAAGGAAGGGCCCAACCCGCCCTTGAGAACCTCCAAAAAGCATTCAAACTTTGGAATACACTCCAACTACCTTATGAATCCGCACATACCAGTGAACTTAAAGCATTTGTTTACCTTCAAATGAATGACAGGGACAATTCAGATATTGAGTTGGCGGCTGCCAAATGGGTTTTTGAGCAACTTAAGGCCATGCCCGATCTTGAACGTATCAAGCGTTTGGTAGACAGGAAACAGCATTACGAAACCCACGGCCTGACGCTGCGCGAACTTCAGGTTTTGCGGCGCGTAGCATCCGGAAAAACCAATAAATTTATTGCGGGTGAATTGTTTATCAGTGTTCGGACCGTTGACCGTCATGTGAGTAATATATTCAATAAGCTCGGCGTGTCGTCACGGGCAGAGGCGACCGCTTTCGCTCTTAAGAGTAACATACTTGATAACCCATTTTGATGCATGCCAATTAAGGCCCAATCCCGGCAATCCTTTATGTTTTTGGCGTCAATTTCTTCTTTTATCGAATGCGTAAAATTACCCATGCAACATCATTATTGAAATTGGGTAATCATACCGATGCGGTGCAACAGCCCATACAGTAGATTTGCCTTGTTCTGCCAATAGTCATATTAAATAGACAAACATGGAGGCAATAACCAAAAATGAGGTTCTTAAAAATGCTGCGTCCTATCGAGAAAAACTCCTCAATGATTTGCCAGTACAAGAATATCAAATTCAGGTGGGAGCTATTTTTACTACCTATCTTGAAGGGGGCGAGGGTACCCCTTTAGTTCTGTTGCATGGCCCGGGTGAATCTGCTATTTGGTGGATGCGTGTTATTCCGCACCTGGTCAAAAAATTTAATGTAATAGTACCGGATCTTCCTGGACATGGTTCGTCCGGGTCAGCTAAGGAAAAACTTACCAAGGAGATCGTGCTGGACTGGCTTGATGCGTTTCTCTCTAAAACCTGTAGCAATCCACCTGTACTGGTCGGGCATGTGGTCGGAGGGGCCATTGCGGCTAGTTATGCTATCCCACCTGGGAAAAAGGTGAAACAGTTAGTATTAGTGGACTCGCTTGGACTTTCGCCTTTTCGCCCCACTCCCCGATTCGCTTTCCAATTTCTAAGGTTCATGATTAACCCCACCGAGAAAAGCTATTTACGCTTTTTGCCACAATGTATCTATGACATGAAGGGATTAAGCAGGAACATGGGCATCTACTGGTCCCCTTTCCTCGCTTACAATGTAGCTTGTGCCCAACTTTCGGAAAAGAAGGCAGCTGCGAAAGGAATAATGAGTGCTATGAGTGGAAAAATTCCCAGGGGTGAACTGGAGAAAATTGATGTTCCCGTGACCCTCATATGGGGAAGGCATGATAATGCCAGCAACCTAAGGGTTGCTGTTAGAACCAGCAAAAAATATGGTTGGGCCCTGCGTATTATCGAGGATACCCGGGATGACCCGAAGCTTGAAAAACCTGAAGAGTTTGTACAGGCCATTGAATCAATGATGGATAACCCGGCCGTGGGGAAACAGGCACAATAGGATCGCTTAATTGCTGGGAAAAAGATACGTAACGATAGGAAAAATTAATATTATGAAAAATCTATTATCCATTTGTTTTATCATTTTAATGATGATACATGCTTATTCCCAAAATGATCCCAAAGATCAGAGACAACATCCGATTATTGATATGCACATGCACACCGGACTTCCTCATGAAGTACCTGCAGGTACTCCTGCCCTATGTCGTCCCGAACCATGTAAGGGTGACGGCCAGGCAACGGTCAATCCCACCGAGTTGATGGAGAAAACGTTGGAGGCCATGGACCGTTACAACATTGTCAAAGGTTTTCTCAGCGGTGTCGATTGGTCAACCGTCCAAAAATGGACAAAGGCAGCGCCGGGACGCTTCATTGCATCACCTTTCATTCTGAAAGCCGAAAGTTCCGACCTGGAGAAACTCAAACTGGAATATGAGTCGGGGCGTTTAAACGGCATGGGAGAAATCGGAACACAACTCAACGGACTACCTCCGAACGATCCTTCCCTTGAACCCTATTTCAGGCTGGCTGAAGAGCTCGACCTCCCGGTACTCATCCACACATTAGGAATCGGGCCTTACACGCCTCACTTTAGCTCTGCTGCCGGCAATCCCTTGTTGCTGGAAGACGTGCTTGTTCGCCATCCTAAACTTCGGCTTTATGTCGAAAACGCGGGGTATCCCTATCGAGATGAAATGATCGCTGTAATGTACCAGTATCCCCAACTCTACGCCGATGTATCTACCATATCATGGGTGATTCCCCGTGCAGCCTTTTATGACTATCTGAAGGATCTTGTCCGGGCCGGCCTTGGAGAGCGGCTGATGTTTGGTTCTGACCAAATGGTATGGCCGGAAAAGATCGGCGCAGCTGTTGAAGCGATTGAACAAGCGCCATTTTTAACAGATAAGCAACGGCAGGATATCTTTTATAACAATGCCGCGCGCTTTCTTCGTCTCCAGGATACTGAAGATGATGTGATGCAACCCAAAACGGTACACCCTGACTGAGTTTTTGTGTATTTGGTTACTTTTCCGGGATAGGGTGCACTTTAAGAGATGTAAACGACGTCACAGGCAGGCCTATCAAATGATGAGGGAGTGCGGGTTGGGACGGTAAATGGCACCTTGGCTTCTGGGAGTCAACGACGTAGTCGGTGTTCTGGAACCGGGTAAGCTGGCCCATATGCTCCCCACCTGGAGAAAAACCCCTGGGAGGATATCTAAAATAGCATATTAATGTCAACAAATCGGATGGCTAATAAATTCAGCATTCCCCACTTATTTAAAACCAGTCGACTCAGAAAAAAGTTTGTCGGGGAAACAGGATTATACATTATACGTTTTAGCGGGATTGGAAATAATAACGAATAAAAACATGGCTGTAAAAGTCGAGTACAGAAGGGTCAAAGGAATTATTATTTCGTAATGATCCGGTGTTTTGATACTACTTTTAACCAAAGCGATGGCGCCAATTCCAAAATGAAATAGATTTCCCATAGCTAATGGCCGGTTATATACTCCCCCGATCAACGCTCTTTTCGTCATCCAGTTTAAGGTGGCCAACCCCAGGTAAAAACCGCTTTGAATTTGGAGCAGGACTATGCCAACATCCGGCATCTCAATATCCATATATGCTGTTATCTATTTAGGAATAAAATATAGTCTATATGGGGAAGAATGGTACCTAAAGACTTTACATATATATATATCAACTTACCGAAAACCTGTCATTTATGCAAGTCATAATATTAATTGTGTAACAGGAACCGTAGCAAAAGGCTCTAAATTTGTAATGTGAACCAGATTCCACATTAAATACAAGAAATATTGGACACAAAATGGATTAGAGGCAACAGGAGCGAGCGAAAAGGGGAATTGGAATAAAATTTGCAATCCTTACGGATACCTAATTTTTGAAAATAGAAATTCAGTAAATATTTAGGAAGGTTGCAAACTAACCCAGCAAAAACCGAACAAGAATTACACAAACTGATATCATCACTTTAAGAGGTCCCTCTTCATAGAAAATACCATTTAGCAGTTCCATTGTTAAACGACATTTTAAATAAATAAAAACAGTACTAAAAACACATATAATGAAAAAAACAATTTTTATCTTAAGCGTAGCTTCCGTTTTTACCTTGGGTACATTTTTTATCAGCTGTAAAACAGCAGCCCAAAAAAATGTAGCCAAAAAAGAAAACGTAGATGAAGCAAAAGCCGATTTAAAAACGGCCCAAAATGAAGTTATCATTCAAAATGCCGAAAATGCTGAAGAATGGAATGCTTTTAAAATGGAATCCAAAACAAGGGTGTCCGACAACAACAAACGCATCGCTGAGCTTAAAGTTAAAATGAACGAGCCCGGAACTAACCTTGACGAGGCGTATGCAAAAAGGATATCCAACCTGGAACAAAAAAATAACGAAATGGACATTAGCCTTCAAACTTTTGAAAATAGCAAAAGCAGCGATTGGCAAATCTTTAAAAGGGATTTTAACCAAGGAATGGATGATATAGGCCAATCATTAAAAGATATTGTAGTTAAAAATTAACCCTTAGTTAGTGGTCTTTTCGAAAATACGGGCAACATGCCCGTATTTTTTTATACAAAATCCTGGGAAAATGAAAACACAGGATTTTACAGAAATTGAAAAAAGCAACGTGCATATAACAGTTGAGATTATTGATTACAAACCCAATTCGATAGTGATAAGAACCATTTTAATAACTACAAAAATGGTACTTTGGAAATGATAAAATCTATTGAACTGATAGAGATAATTCCTCTGATACCGGAAATGAAAATAAAGTAACTTTCTTCTAAAATCTAATTACCTGCATTGATAATTTGGTTTTAGAATTAATTGCCAACTTCTATTGTATTGTTTTCTTACCAGGTTTTAAGTTTACGAAAGCAAAGGAGAACATTCAAATAAGAACAGAAGCCAAATGTTTTCACCTATTTTCCACCTCGAACGCCCCTACCCCAATGTTTACGGAAAAAAGAAGATACTGCATAGGAAAATAGCATTACCTTAGATAGTGTGGATTTAAAATCCGTGCTATCTGATTTCCGAAATATTTAAAAATTACTCCATTACTTCATGCCCTTCAT
>DATGCB010000018.1:0-7887 GCA_035312365.1 Eudoraea sp.
CAGGTGGTGCTCAATGATAGCCTGGGAAGCATTTTCACCGGGGTGGTTACCCTTCAAGCCCTTAAAATTAAAAATATTGGATTCTTTTATCTGCTATTTCAGGGGACATTGGACATTGACGCTATAGAGCTCCATGATTTAAACGGAACATTACTCAAAAGCGAAAAGTTAAAAAAGACCAGGGAAAAGGACACCACCACACATACGGAAGTTGACATTGATGTTAGCCTGAGTCATTTAATACTCAAAAATACCAATGTCAGGATTTATGATACTGAAAAAGACTCCTTGTTTTTATCCCTTCAAAACTTCAATCTGGATGTCAGAGCTATCAAAATTGACAACAATACACTTGCAAAGTCCTTACCCTTTGTTTGTGAGGACTATTCCATCCAATCGGATAGTATTTTTGTCAAAGCGGGAGCCCATGAAAACCTATCGATAGCACAACTAAGCGGAAATCATTTTAAGACCGGTATGAAGAACCTCCACTATAGAAATAAATATTCCAGAACCGAGTATGCCAGCATTTTAAGTGCGCAAAGGGACCATTTCGATATCAGTATAGACACTATAGTATTACAGAACACCTCCTTAGAGGCGGTTGAAGATCAAAAATTGGGGATCGGCATTCAAAAAATCGATTTTAAACACCCTGAAATTGAAATTTACAGGGATAAGCTCGTTGCGGATGCATATTCAGAAAAAAAATTTTACAGTAGTATCTTAAGGGAATCAGGCCTGGATATAAGTATTGATACCTTTAATATTACAGGTGCCCGACTGGTCTATACGGAAAGAACCAAAGAAGAAAACACCGGTGGGGATATCATTTTTGATGACATGGATATCAGCATGAAAAACCTCGGAAATACCTATATGGACGATACCATTATTGATATGAATGCCTCGTTTATGAATGTAAGCCCTTTTACTTCCAAATGGAGATTTAATGTTGCCAATACATCCGATTCATTTCAGTTTGATGGCCAACTTGGATTCCTGGATGTACAAACGCTTAACCAGTATACGGAACCTACCATGAATGTGGATCTGGCAGGCAGAATCCATAAAATGTACTTTGCAATTAATGGCACCAACGCCAGCTCAAAAATGGATTTGAGTGTTGACTACGATCATTTGGCGGTTAGCATCCTGAATCAAAAAACGAAAAAGAAAAGGAAGATCCTGTCCTCTGTGGCCAATATTTTATTGTCCCATAAATCCAAATCCGCCTCCTCTGAACTTAAAACAGTACAAGTGAATGTAGAAAGGGACCGGAGTAAATCGTTTATAAATTTTGTTGTTAAAAATATCAAAGAAGGCATGACCAAAGTGTTGCTATAGTCAAATGAAGATCTATTTAACTTGTAAAGTATCAGGTTAAATAATAATCGATAATTATCTGAAAATCTATATTTTATTCTTCAAACATATTATAGAGAGGACCGGTTAATTAAGCGCTATTTGAATTCTTCATCGATCGCCAGCAACTGCCCGTCAAGGTCTGAAAGCCTGACATAAGACACCTCTCCCGCTCCTAAAAAACGATAGCGGATGCCTGCGATATCCCCTATCGATTGGTTGTAACTACCCGTAAAGATCAACCGGTCCTCCAAACGGACTTCCAACCGCCGTTCCCTCACCGTAATATCAACTTCCCTGAAGTCGGTAAGATCTACCCCAAGGCCAGACAAGTCGTGTTTTTTTCCACTGAGGTATACATCACTCATCATAACACCGATTTCTGAAACACAGCCCGGAATGGAAAAGTTGACGATCATGGAACTTTGGGTTCCCAAAATAATGATGGCCGCTTTCTGGCATACTGCCCATTTTTCACGGTATGTATTTTTTATGGAGGTTTTAAGAACAAAATGATCGCCCGAAACTGGTTTAAAACGGTCCACCAAATGGAAAGTAGAGGCAATGGGTTCTTTATTCTTCTTTATTTCTTCAAGGACGGAAGGTGGTAAGGACAGCCCGCCATTCACAACATCAGCGGTTTTTAAATACTTGGGTACCGGCTCATAGTCCAATGTCCCCAGCCATCCGTCTGAAGCAATAAAAAGATCGTGCTCCTTAATAACCGTACCATCTACCAGAAGTTTAGCCCTGAAATAACCCGGATAATAGTACTGCCCGGTTGCCTGCTTTTGGCCTGGTCCTAACCGGATGGTCTTTGTCGGGTCCCAGTATTGCTGAATAAACATACTATCCGATGCCAATTCACCCAGATTGAGGTTAAAGACCACGGAATTTGGCAGGCCCTTGCTTATGGGCCGGCTGGTAAACCCGATTTCGGAAAGGTTCATCAAATCAACATTTCCCTTTGGCTCCCTGAGGGAGTAAAAAGAAATAAATACAACAGTCATCAGGGAAGCCCCCAGGACAATGATGCCGAAATTTGAACGTACCCTCTGAAACAGGGGGGATGATCTTTTTGCAGCGGCCTTCCCTTTAAAATCCCGCCAATTCTGATAGCCGGCAAACCTGGCCAGCGTATTCAGGGTTGTGATGCTGGGGGCACTTTTATAGTGAACCCTGCCCCATACCCGTTTAAGTGTGGTTGGACTCAGCAATACCTGGGTCCGTTGCTGAATACGTTCGCTTAACTCAACAAAGACATCATTGTGCCATTCCGCCGAGGGCCCCCAATTAAGGATCTCTTCAATGCGCTGCAAGCACTTTTTTACCAGGCGATGGTCCGGATACATTTTCTGTGGCTTCTGCTGCAAAGGTTGAAAAAAAAATCATACCCGAACCGGAATGAATCAACTTGCACCAATTTGTTTTTATCACTTCCCTGTGAATATGGAAATTGCAATCGATCTAAAAACATACATCATGATAAAATCATTATTTACAACATTAGCACTTATCAGCGGTGTCCATTTTGTGATCGCCCAGGACCTTATTCCGATGGATACCCTTCATTGGGATATTCAGGCGAGATCATATGTATTGGAACCTTATATGGGAAAGGAATCGGTTTACCTGCAGGGGGGCTCCATAGCGCTGAAAAATGCCAACTTTTTAAACGGCACCATAGAGTACGACGTCTTTTTAAAAGAAACCCAGGCGTTCCCCGGGGTGTATTTCAGGATCAATGGGTCCGACGCGGAACACTTCTACCTTCGCTCGCACCAGTCGGGTAACCCGGATGCCAATCAGGCGCTCCCGTTGACAAAGGGGATAGCCCCGTGGCAATTGTATTATGGGGTTAAGTATTCATTTCCCTATGAATACCACTATGATGACTGGACCCACGTAAAAATAGTAGTGAACAACGAAAGGGCCCAGGTATATTTGGACCATTCCGAAAAACCCCATCTTTCCTGGCAGCTCTTTCACCAACCTAAGGCGGGGGGGCTGTCCTTGACAGGCGGGAATGCAGAGGCCGTACACCTTGCCAATATCAGGATTGATCGCGACAGCTTTGAAATGAAAGATTACAGCCCGTTGGACCGGGAACCCACGGAAGGGCTGATTCCTGCATGGGAGGTGTCGGATAAATTTGATGAAAAACTTTTAAAGGATCCGTCAGTCATCCGGGAAACGGCGGGCAAGCGTAGCTGGGTTGGAAAGATAAACGTCGAAGAGGGTACGGCGGCCAATATATCGAGGCAGGTACAACGTTATGATGACAATCCGGGCAATACCGTTTTTGCCAGGATCACAGTTAACTCCGAAACCGTTCAATCCAGGCTATTTGAGTTTGGCTACAGCGATAGGGTAGTGGTTATTCTAAACAACGAACCCATCTATCGGGGCACCAACAATTATCGAAGCAGGGATTATCGCTATTTAGGCACGGTCGGGTTATTTGATGCCGTTTACCTTCACCTGAAAAAGGGAAACAATACCCTGTTATTAGGGGTATCCGAAGATTTTGGGGGCTGGCTGGTCACAGGGAGAATAGTAGATATGAGTGGGATCCGGATCGATTAGCAAACCCGGGAACACAAGGCAGAAAATGGGGGTCACAGGGGAACAGGTCCATAGTTGGAGGGAAGTATGGTAAACGAATGACCAAAAAAGTTGGAAAAAGTGTGACAATTTCCGGGTATCGCGTACTAACTAGGTAAACAAGTCATTAAAAACATGAGCAATACTTCACCGAAACAGCGTGCGGCTGAAATACTCAGGGAATTCTACCGTTGCGAGGTACGGACGTTTAAAAAGATATTGGGGATTAAATAATCCTGGGTTAACTCGTACAGCTTTATTGCCGGATCGACTTATAAAACATCCAGGATCGCCTGCGCCTGACTACCTATACGCTGCCTGGTCTCTTCGGTTATGTATTTTTTTTGATCGATTTGTTGTGGTTGGTCCCTAACGCAGAAGTAGCTGTGGATGCTTCTTCGGTCTCTTTTGGTTTTATTTGTGGTGCCTCCGTGCCATACATGCGAATTGAAGATATAGACGGATCCTGCCGGAGCGGTGATCAGGATCTCATCAGGGTGGGGCAGGCCAGGGTCCTCCATGCTTTCCCGGGGCAAAACGTCCAGTTTATGGGTGCCTGGTACGATACGGGTGGCCCCGTTATATTCAGTGAAATCGTCCAGCAACCAAATGGAGTTGCAAACCTTGTAATCATTGCCGACCACGGTGTTTTTCCAATCAACGTGCAGTTTCTGATTGCCCTGTCCGGGCTTTGCCGCCCTGTAGTTTAGGGAGGACAATTTAAATTCTTTGCCAAGCACGGCAGAGATCCCTGCCAAAACGCGGGGGTGCGTGTAAAAGATATCGAAGATGGCGCCTTTGTTTACAAGATCAGCCAGGCGGTCTGCACCTTCTTCCCTGGGGTGTCGGATGTACTTTGATCCGGCCAGTTCGGAACCTGCAGCCTCTCCTTCGAGATGCAACAGCTCGCTGATCCTTTGATTTACCTGCTGTACCTGTTCCCCGGTCAATAATGGGCCCAGGGCCAGATACCCATTCGCTTCCAGGAATTTCAATTCTTTATTGGTGAGCATCCCAACTTCCTTCATGACATCTGCTAATGTAGGGATTATCGTGGTGAAAAAATATATTTACCAGGTGTCGTTTTTTGCAGGCCGCACTGCCCGGGCCGCTTTTGTTTCACAAAATGCTTAATCTGGCTCCTCAACCCCTCCGACCTTCGCGCTTGGCTCAGGCCACCTTCCTCTGACCAACAAGAGGAATTGAATTTGGTACTTTATTCGTGTCATGACGAACATTAAATTCCCCCTCCGCTCTTGGCTTCGCCAACACCACCTCCCCCTGGAAAAGGGGGAGGAGTTGAAACTCCAGTTCCTAAAAATGATTAGGGATTCATTTCTTTTTACACCTGTCAGCCGGCGGGCCGTTGGGAAAGAACTCCGGGAAAAAGCCGGGAGAGATTTCTAACCAATAGTGATCCTTGTCCATTGCCTTCTCAGGTTCCCGGTGGTGCGTGTTTATCATTTTGAGAGAAAAGAATGTAAACAATTGGCACATTCTTAAAACGTTATCTAAAATGATATAACGCATCGTGAGACTTTATGATCGGAGGATGAAATATGTGCTATATTTACGGTTCTGACATTTTTTATATGCAATCCTTACAGGACATTCTGGATCACGTCATCTTCAGGGTAGGAAGCTATGCGTTGAAAGTACACATGGTAGCCATGATTCTACTGATCATCGTAGCTACCATGATTTTGCTTTGGGTTGTGAAGAAAATGCTTTACCGGCGGAGGGATGTTGATGAACACCGGAGGGGAAATATATATGCCGTCTACCAAATCATCCGCTATGTACTTTGGGTAGTGGCATTTGGCCTGGTCCTTGAAACCGTTGGGGTAAAAATCACCCTGTTGCTGGCCGGATCGGCGGCCTTACTCGTGGGGATCGGCCTTGGTTTACAACAAACCTTCAATGATGTCATTTCGGGCATTATCCTCCTTACGGAACGCTCCATTATAGTTGGGGACATCCTGGAGATAGACGGTGATGTGGTAAAAATACAGACCATAGGATTGCGAACTTCCAAAGGGCTAAATACAGACGACATTTCCATCATTATCCCGAACTCCCTGATCACCACCAGTAAAGTCATTAACTGGAGCCATCAAAATGAGAAAACGCGTTTCAGGATCGACGTTGGTGTGGCATATGGGAGTAACGTGGACCAGGTTATCCGGATACTGGAAGAAAGTGCCTTTGAGCACCCCAGTGTGTACGATAGGGAGTTGGCAGAGGGCAGGCTCATGGGTTTTGGTGCTTCTTCCCTCGATTTCCAGTTGTTGTTCTTCAGTAAAAATACCTTCCGCATAGGTTCGGTAAAAAGCGATATCAGACGGGTCATTGTCCAGAAATTTGAAGAAAACAACATCACCATTGCCTTCCCGCAACTCGATGTGCATTTAAAGCAAAATGAAAGCGAATCCAAGTAGGTAACCACTGGCATCCGGTGAATATCAAAAGGGTCAGTGGCCAGCTTAAGATTGTGAGGCAATGTTTTTTAGGGGGGGGCGCTGGTTTGCTGCTCTTTTACCTGCCTGCGGTTCTTAAATGACCGCAAAATTTCAGAAATTAAATATTTAAAGTAATTGATTAAGTACGTAAGTGTATATATTAGCTATTAAGTAAGTAGAAATACGAAGCAATTATTTTGTTTCGTGCTGATTCAGATTATATGGTAATGGTAAGTCCGGCACTCAGGTTGGAAGAACGGTCGCTATTTGTGGTAGGGGAAAAGCTGCTGTAAAAGTAGTTGTAAAGGGCGGAGAGACTGATGATATTGGTCAGCGGTAATTCGGCCTTTAGCTGGCACAGGATCCGATGGTTGCCAATGGCACGGTATAAAGGCTGAAAATAGACGGTTCCGGTAAAGTCCAGGGCGGGCTTCTTTACAGTATGACTTACAGAAAGGTAGCTGCTGTTTCTGTGGTTATAGAATTGCTGGCCCGTGGCACCGATCTTTTCAATTTCGTACATATAGGCATTCCCGAAATAGGCCTTTGTGGACTCCTTTGAAATCCATTTTAAACGTATGCCGGCTCCCATGAGGTTTCTTCTGGTAATGGTAAGCAAGGTATTGTTTTGATTTTGCAAAAAGGTCTCGATACGGAAAAGGGGGGATAATTTTTGATTGTACCTCAGGTGAAAAAACCAGGAATTCTGAAAATCCTGCGCCTCACTACGGATAAGGTTATAGTTACCAATAAAAAAATAGATCTTTTTAAGGTCCCTGGATTTTACCTGGGTGGTGAGGTTGGAGCCCACCTGGAAGATATAGTCGCCGTTGTTGTCGTTATAATTAAAAAAGACATCGCTTTTAAGCGCAAAACGGACCGAATCCAGTTGCATCCGCTTGGATTCAATATTGACCAATTGTGCGTGCATCGTACCCCAGAAAAAATGCAGGAAAAGCAGGAAAATGATCCTTGGAAAGTACTTCATTGTTGTATGGGTTGGCAAGTGCAAAGTTATTTAATTTCTACAAGGTTATAGCGTGAAAAATTGACCATGGTTTTGCTGAAGTGTGTAGGGTAGGGGTCCCTGCTGTTTAAAATGACAAAGCTTTATTCGCACTGACCAACAAGAGGAATTGAATTTGGTGCTTTATTCCTGTCATGACCAACATTAAATTCCCCCTCCGCTCTTGGCTTCGCCAGGACCACCTCCCCCTGGAAAAGGGGGAGGAGTTGAAACTCCAGTTCCAATGGAGGTTTAGAGTTTCATGACTTTTTACACCTTTCCGCCGGCGGGCCGTAAGCAAAAGAAACGAAGAGAATAAAACCATTGCTTTATTCTCTCAAAAAGATTTCTGTTATTCTTTTTTTGCATCGCCCAAAAAAAGAAACAAAAAAAGTCTAGGCTGATTTTTCTTTTCTTGAAATCTACACGCTTTGTACGCAGCGCTGTCCAGGC
>DATGCB010000019.1:0-5218 GCA_035312365.1 Eudoraea sp.
TTGGAGCTTTCGGGCTACAGTGTTTGTACCGCCCCTAATGGCCGGATCGGTATACTGGCCGCTAAAGAAAAATTACCGGATGTTATCATATGTGATATCATGATGCCGGAGGTCGATGGCTATGATGTCCTGGAAGACTTATCTTCCGACGAAAAAACCATGCGTATTCCCTTTATTTTCATGTCTGCCAAAACAGAATATAAGGAAATACGAAAAGGAATGGATCTTGGCGCGGATGACTACCTCACGAAACCATTCGACGAAGAAGACCTATTGAGTGCGGTGGAAAGCCGTATGGCAAAAGCACAACTACTTGAACGGGTGCTTAACGAAGATAGAGTAATGATACCGTCGGAAGACGAGATGCGTACCCTGAACGAATTAAAGAACTTTTTTTATGACCATGGTGATGTGGTTCCTATTCAAAAGGGAGAGACCGTTTACGAGGAAGGTACACACCCCCATAAAATATACCTGATCCTCAAAGGATTGGTCAAATGCCATACGATGGACGAAGATGGCAAAGAGTTGATTACTTCATTATTCCATGCGGATGATTTTCTGGGCTTTACCTCATTTATGAATAATATTCCATACAAAGAATCTGCCACGGCCATGGAAAATGTGGAGATTGCCGGCATTTCCAAGGAAGACTTAAAAGGTATTCTGCATAAGAATCACACGATTTCCATGGAATTATTGGAACTCCTGACCAACGATATTTCGGATATGAAATCACAACTGTTACAGATGGCTTACAGTTCCGTACGAAAAAAAACCGCCCGGACCTTGCTACAATTTGCCGAGGTCATGAACAAAAATCCAGAGGACACGATCAAAATTTCCAGGAGTGACCTGGCCAGTGTCGCAGGTATTGCTACGGAAAGCCTGATCAGAACGTTGTCAGGTTTCAAGAAGGAAGGACTTATCGCTATTGAGGGCCGCAATATCCGCATCAAGGAATTAAAGGCATTGCAGTATGTGAATTAGGATATGGTAACTCATGGATCGCCAGGGTGGGGGAAAATGATATAAATCATATCTTATGATGTGTCTGCGGCTTACTTTTGGTTTCCATACCAATTGAATGAAGCATATTTTAATACCCACAGACTTTTCTGAAAATTCCTGGAACGCACTGGAATACACCGTCATGTTATTCAGGAATGAGGCTTGTATATTTTATATACTTCACATTGCCACATTGAAGGAATCATCCGTTCAAAGCAATTCTTTTACATTTGCCAGCGAAACAATACACCCCTCTATTAAAGAAAAATTAGACGCGCTGTTCGGGCGTATCCAAAAATTGCCGGCCGGTCAGCGGAACCACTTTGTTGCACTGAAGGAATATGGGAATTTTTTAACCATCATCCGGAAAACGGTCGAAGTCAAAAATATTGATCTTATCGCGTTGGGCACAAAGGGTGCATCGGGCCTCAAGGCAGCTGTCATAGGCAGCAATTCGGGCGATGTCATTACCAAAGTAGTCTGTAATGTACTGGTAATACCGGAAAAGGCCAGAATAATCGTGCCCAAAAAAATTGCCTTTGCGACCGATTATAGCCTTTATTATTCCCATTCAATTTTAGAAGCCCTTACGGATATCTTGCGAATATCAAAAGCCCATTTGCAGGTCTTTAACGTCACTCAAAATAATATCAGGCTTACACCTACGCAAGAAAAAAATAAGGCGTATTTACAGGATTATATAGAGGAAATACTTCCCTTTTCCAACAGTTTTCATAGCATTTCAAATATAAATAGCAAGACTGCCATCTTACATTTTTCGGCGAACAACTTCGTAGAAATGGTAGTCATGGTGGCCAAGAACCTAAATTTTCTGCAACAGCTGTTCTTCGATACCACCATTGAAAAGCTAAGTTTTCATATTACCGTTCCCTTATTGGTACTTCACGAATAGGGTATCTCCGTGTTCATGGCAGTTTTAAGGCCGATCCCTTTCATAAATCCTGATCCCAGGACCGATGATATAAATCATTGTTTTTGAATAGTGTTAGAAATATTTTTGACCATTCATCAATAATAAGCAATGAGAACCATTTTGATTCCAACCGACTTTTCACCCAACGCCATGCATGCGATCCAATATGCGATGGACCTCTTCAAATGCGAACGAACCAAATTTTACCTCCTGAACGCATATGCGGAAGATGTTTATGGCCCTTATAAAAAGAATAACGGTGTGGCATTGGAAAGACTGAAAAATTCCGTTAAAAAAAAGGTCGATATCGCGCTTGATGAACTTAAAGAAAAGCTGATTGAAAAAGAGCACAATCCAAAACATTCTTATAAGGTCGTATCAGCCTTTGAGTCCCTGGTGGATGCGGTGAATGATTCTGTTAATCAAATCAATGCAGATTTAGTCATTATGGGCACACAAGGCCAGAGCGCGGACAAAAAGATCACATTTGGGAGTCATACCGTGCAGGTCTTTAAATATGTTCAATGCCCCGTGCTTGCCATCCCTGAGAACTTTGAATACCAGCCGCCCAAAAAGATTGTATTCCCTACGGATTATATGTTGCCCTATAAGCGCAGGGAATTAAAACTACTGAATACCCTGGCAGCGGATTTTAAATCAGAAATCCATTGCCTGTACATTTCAGATTTTGAAAATCTGAGCCATCGACAGATCGACAACAGGCGTTTCCTGAAGGAAGAACTTTCCAGGGCATCCCTCTTTTTCGAAACAACGCCGGTAAAGAACAAGGCCCGGGCGATCCTGGAATACATTTCTCAAAATGGCATGCACATTTTGGTGATGGTCAACGCACGGCATTCTTTTATGGAAGATATGTTATACCGATCCACCGTGGACGAAATTGGATTACACCCAAAGATCCCATTTTTGGTCATGCAGAACCTGCCCAGATAATGCATAAATTTTGAACCATGAAAAGAATACTGTTGCCTACGGATTTTTCAACGAATGCCCGCCATGCCATCGACTATGCCTTATCTATTCTTGAGAAAGAAGCATGCACTTTTTATCTCTTGAATACCTTTGAAGCCGGATCGTCCGGACTTACCAGTACGATGGCAAAAACGAAGGACACCCACCTGTTCCGGGCCATGAAGCAAGAATCCGAACGGAAAATTAAATCGCTGCTCAATGAACTGAAATCCAAAAATGAAAATACTAAGCACAAATTTGAGGGCCTGAGTGTATCGGATTCCCTCTTGAATTCGATCGGAAGAATTAGCATTGACAAGGACGTAAACTATATTTTCATGGGTACCAAAGGTTCCTCAGCCATCAAGGAAATTTTTATGGGTAGCAACACCGTCAGCGCAATTAAAAACCTCAAATTCTGCCCCCTGATTGCCGTTCCGGAAAATTCTGCCTTTCGTCCTTTGCACGAGATTGCGTTCGCCACAAATTTTGAGCACATGTATGCCAAAGCAGAGCTGATTCCACTTATCGATTTGGCTAAATTATGGGATTCGGAAATCGCTATTGTACATGTGGATATGGGGAAAGGGCTCTCCTCTTTACAGGAAACCGGTAAAAACCTGTTATCTGAACGTTTCCATGGCTTGCAACATCAGTTTAAAGAGATCCGGGGTACCGCGGGCATTTCAGAAGCCATCAAATCCTATAGTTCTAAAAATAAAGAAACCGGCATGATTGCCATGGTCAATTACCGGCATGGTTTTTTTGAGAATTTTACAAAAGGAAGTGTGATAAAACGGGTCGCTTTTTTTACAGAGGTCCCATTTCTGACCCTTCCACTGGTCTCCCCATAGTAAAGGGGGGCCATCCCCGGTCAACATACGGGCCTCCGGCAAAAAAACCAATAATCACAGATTTAAAATGATGAAAATCAGTTGAATTCAACTTTCTTTTCTTTTACTTTGAGCAAACCTATCACCAAAAGCAAATGGCCACGAAAACTGTATTGGGAATCGACATTGGCGGCAGCTTCACCAAACTAGGATTGGTTACCAGGGAGGGTGCGATTCTGGATAAAACCCGATTTAATACCGAGGCGCAAAGACCATTTTCACACTTTATGGATAAATTGAAATCGGAGGTGGAGACCCTAATTTCCAACCAGCATAAGGACCTGAATATTGTATATATTGGGGTAGGTGCCCCGAATGCAAATCCGTACACGGGTCAAATTGAAAATCCGCCAAATTTAAGATGGGGGAAGGCTACCCCAATTGCCAGAATCATAACGGAAACTTTTAAGCTACCGGTCGCCCTGGCCAATGATGCCAATGCAGCAGCACTTGGAGAAATGTTTTTCGGGGCCGCTAAAGGCATGATTAATTTTGTGGCGCTTACCCTGGGAACGGGACTTGGAAGTGGTATTATAACAGATGGAAAATTACTGATAGGCGAGCACGGGGCAGCAGGGGAAATAGGCCATGTGAATGTGAACCCGAACGGTCGCATGTGTAACTGCGGTCTCGTAGGTTGCCTGGAAACCTATGCATCGGTAACCGGAATAAAGAGAACGGTTTTTGAACTAATGGCAAACAGGCGTGAACATTCGCCATTGCGAAGCCTTAGTTTTGAAGATATGTCTGGCGAAGATATCTCAGACGCTGCCTTAAAGGGGGATATCATCGCTTTGCAAGCTTTTGAAGAAACAGGCGAAATACTCGGAAGCAAAATGGCGGATGTTGTGGCCCATCTGGACCCCGAAGCATTTATTTTATCCGGAGGTTTGAGCAAGGCAGGAAATATTCTCCTGAACCCTATAAAAAGAAGAATGGAACATCATCTGTTCAATGCGTACAAGGGCAAGATCAAAGTACTGTTATCTGCAGCAACGAGTTCAGATGCAGTACTGGGCCCTGCTGCTCTGGCCTGGTCGACCATGAAAATACCCGGGGATCCATTTTAAGTAAACAATATCTTGCAGGCATTTTTGAAATTATTCTATCCCCTTCCACTAAAAAACAATAAAAACCTTATGGGTGTATGACCATTGTCATTTTTAAGTTTTTAGTACCCCATTAAATTTAATCAGTAAAAATGACCAGATGAAAAATATACTGATACCCACTGATTTCTCCCGAAACGCCTGGAACGCCCTCAGTTATGCCACGTCACTCTTTAAAAAAACAAGGTGCACCTTTTACATTGTACATATAGACCCCATCGTTCATAATGAATATGGGGACGGTATCGCCCGCGAATCACCGGAACTGGTAGAGAACATTATTTTGAAAGAAAGTAAGG
>DATGCB010000020.1:0-7490 GCA_035312365.1 Eudoraea sp.
GCACAGTCGGCACCATTGGATTTTTAGGATGAATGACAAGGCTCAACCCACAGGCATAAAACCGGGCATCGGCAACTCCGAAGTAATCCTGCATACTCTCTGGCAGGGCACCATGGACGGCAGAAATATTTACTCCTCCCTTTTCAAAAATACCTCCGTTTTCAATGACGCGCGATCTACCACCTCCCCCCTCGGGGCGTTCCCACAGATCTTCCCGGAAACTGGCTTTGCCATCAATGGCCTCCAGCGCCGCTGTTATGGTATCCTGTAGCTTTTCAATGTAGGAATAGAAAGCATTTTTGGTCATAGCAATGAGCTTAATTTCAGTTTTTAAGGGACCTGAAGGCGCCGTCTCATGGATGGTATTTATAGTCCTTTACGGCATCTACAAAAGCGGCAGCATGGGCCACCGGAATGTTGGGCAGCATCCCATGGCCAAGATTCACGATATATCGGTCTTTTCCAAATTCGTTGATCATCTTCGTCACCATATTTTTTATTTTGGCAGGCGGGGAAAGCAACCGGGCCGGGTCTAAATTGCCCTGCAATGTGATCTTCCCTCCGCTCAGATACCTCGCATTTTTAGCTGAACATGTCCAGTCGATACCTAGGGCATCCGCCCCGGATACAGCCATTTCGCCCAGTGCAAACCAACAGCCCTTACCAAAAACGATCACAGGGGCACACTGCTCTAAAGCTGTGATGATCTGCTGTATGTAGGGCCATGAAAACTCCTGGTAATCCACCGGAGAAAGCATACCGCCCCAGGAATCAAAAATCTGCAGAACATCAACCCCTGCCTGTACCTTAGCCTTTAAATATGCGATCGTGGTATCCGTTATTTTTTGTAAGAGCCCATGAGCGGCCTGTGGATTCGTAAAGCAGAATTCCCTGGCCTTGTCAAAGGTTTTGCTCCCCTGCCCCTGTACGCAATAACAGAGAATGGTCCAGGGAGATCCGGCAAAACCAATCAGGGGAATCTCATCTTCCAGCTTTTCCTTTGTCACTGCAATGGCCTGCATCACATAATCCAGCGTCATCTTTACATCCGGAACCTCAATGCGGTTAACTGCTTCCTGAGACCTTATGGGATGCGGGAGGTATGGCCCGAAGTCGGGTTTCATCTGCACTTCAATATTCATGGCCTGCGGGATTACAAGAATATCGCTGAACAAAATAGCGGCGTCCATTCCGAATCGCCGAATGGGTTGTACCGTAATTTCCGAGGCCAATTCCGGAGTCTGGCACCGGGTAAAGAAATCGTATTTCTCCCGGATTTCCATAAACTCAGGGAGATATCGTCCCGCCTGCCTCATCATCCAAACCGGAGGGCGTTCAACGATTTCACCTTTTAATGCCCTTAAGAACAAATCGTTTTTCAACATCGTTTTACCACTGTCTGTTGCCTTTAGCATAAATCAATTTTAGGTCAGTTTTTATAATGTGTATTGACCAGATTAATCACTCCCTCCACAGTGGGAATTTTTGCCACCCGTACGTCCTTAAAATTTTTTCTGGCTTCTTCGGCGGTCGTTTCCCCAATGCAAAAGGCAATTTTGTCTGCCTTGTTCTTTAAAAGAAAGCTTTGTACCGTAGACGGACTAAAAAACAGGATCCCTTCTACACCATCATCCACTTCCATCGGGGAATATTTAGTTTGGTAGGCTACTATTTCATTCACTTTAATTTCATTTTCCACCAATTTGTCGGGGAGGCCGCCCAAGCGTATGTCACTGCAGAAAAAAGTCACTTCCCCGGTAACCAAATGTTCAAGCAGATATTCGGCCAGGTTACCCGCGTTGTTTTCCACATGTTTAACTTTCCCTATACGCTGCTCAATAAGCCGTTTGGTCTTGCGACCCACACAATAAATATTCTTAAACCGCAGCATCCCTGCTTCTGCACTCATTATCAGGGACTCCACAGCATTTTTACTGGTAATAATAACATGATCGATCTCTGCCTTCAGGATACTTTGGGAAATTCGATTGAAACTGATTTTCACAAAATCGTCCCCGACAACGCGGAAATCATCCGGGAATAGCCCCATTTGATCACTACTGAGTTTTTTCGTCGAAAAAACCTTGGCTGATCTGTCTGACTTTTGCAATTCGTTCATCAAACGTTTGCCGCCACGTTTCAGGACCACGGTAGCGCATTCCCTGGCAATATTTTGGTGAGCCCCCAAAGGTGCTGTCCTCGTCACCTCTATTTTCCTTGAACCGTCCACATTCAGGAGTTCTCCCTTAAAATGTACTTCTTCCTTTTTTATATAGGCCAGGGCTCCGATTGGGGCGGTGCAACCCCCTTCAAGCAATCGCAAAAAATCCCGTTCAATGGCTGTACAAAGGGCTGTTTCCTCATGATTCAGCTGGGCGCATGCTTCTCTGACGAATTCATTATTCTCCATAGCGGCGATCATAATTGCCCCCTGCGCCGGGGCAGGGATCATCCACCCTAAACTGATGGCATTTTTTGGTTTTATTCCTATGCGTTCCAGGCCAGCTGCAGCAAAAATGGCCCCGTTCCAGGGGTTGTCCTGTAGTTTTTTAAGGCGTGTCGTTACATTGCCACGCAAACCGCAGATGGTATGTGTGGGATATCGGTTTAACCATTGAGCCTTTCGTCTCAAACTTCCCGTGGCGATTACAGCATCTTTTTGTGCCAAAAATTCCTCATTGCCTTTAAAAACCAAAAAGTCGTTGGAATTGCCGCGTTTGAGAACGGCCGCCTGGACAATGCCTTTGGGAAGGGAGGTGGGAACGTCCTTAAACGAGTGAACGGCTATATCAATTTCCCTCCGGATCATAGCAACATCCAGGGCCTTTGTAAAAACTCCCGTAATGCCCAATTCGTGTAAGGGGGTGTCTAATTCCAGATCACCGGTAGATTTAATGGGAATCAATACTGTTTTGTATCCCAGTGTTTCGAGTTGGTCCTTAACGGTCGTAGCCTGCCATAACGCCAGTTCACTATCGCGTGTCCCGATGCGTAAAATACCGCTCATTTAGGATCTATGTGTAGTTGAAAGACCTTTTGGATCAATTCCAAACTCATATCGGAATCTGTATCGTTCTCCTTGAGGTGATTGGCAAACTGTTTCGTTATTTTTTGAATAATGCGATCCGAAATTACGGCTGCCTGTTCGGAATCAAATTCGGATAATTTTTTAGACTGGTAATCCAACTCTTCATCTTTCATAGACCTTAATTTCTTTTTCAGGGCCTTGATCACCGGCGCAAACTTCCTGGATTCGAGCCATTTGATAAAATCTGATTCCACCTCATGTATAATATCTTCCGCCTGCGGGATAAACTTTTTTCTGCGTTCCAGGGTGGCGTCCGTCATTTGCGAAAGATGATCCAGGTGAACCACGGAAACGTTTTCCAGTTGAGCCACATCGTCAGCGACATTCCTGGGTATGGAGAGATCGAGGATCATCAGGGGTTTTTTCGGGTAGATCAGATCTTTTGAAATGGTCGGGGATTGAGATCCGGTTGCGACGATCAGGACGTCTGCCGTTCGGATCTCGGTTTGTAAATCCCCATAATTCTTGACGACCAAATTGAATTTTCCGGCAATCCTTTCTGCCCGGTCCTTGGTCCGGTTTATGAGGGTTATATGTGAATTTTGGGTATGCTTTATCAGATTTTCGCAGGTGTTCCTGCCGATCTTACCAGTTCCGAAGAGTAAGATATTTTTTTCCGAGATGTCCGGGATATGCTTCAAGATAAACTGCACAGATGCAAAGGCTACGGAAGTCGCACCACTGGAGATCTCTGTTTCCGTTTTGATGCGCTTGCTTGCCTGTATCACCGAATTGCACAATCTTTCAATAAAATGATTGGCCAGTCCCATTTCTTTGGATTGATTAAAACTGCGCCTTAACTGACTGATTATTTCAAAATCGCCAAGGATCTGACTGTCGAGGCCGGTTCCAACCCTGAATAGATGGCGTATGGCATCTTTATTTTTATGGATATAGGCTACCTCCTGAAATTCTTCAATGGTACCCTGACTATTGTCACAAAGAAGTTTAATGAGCTGAAATGGGTGTTGCGCAAAGCCATGCAGCTCTGTCCGGTTGCAGGTGGAGGTTACGAGGATTCCATCTATATCCTGTTCCCGGGCCTGAAGCAAGATCGATTTTGAGGCCGCGTCATCTAAACTAAACTTTCCCCGTATATCCGCATCTGCCTTTTTATAGTTAAGGCCAATCGTATAGAAAGAGTTGTGTCTGGAAATATGGTAACGCTGCATCTAATCTATGTGGATCACGGACAAAAATAATTTCATTGATACTATAAAAATAACGCTATAGGAACAATTAGTATCGCTTCGGGGGTTTTAGAACTTAAATCGATAGTATTTGACCAAAAACCCGTATTTTTATAGGAACTACCGGGAGTTACACAAAATCAATTTAGAATGCTTCTAAATAAACAAGGAAGAATGGACATGGCACTAGGGCAAAAAAATATCGCTGAAGGTTCCTTCAGGGAAGTGTTGATCGAGGATGGTTTTTTTGTTCTGAAGATCCAGAATGATGATCCCGGTATCCGAAAAATTACCAGGGAGATCGACAGTTCTTTTATTCAGTTCCATTTCTGTTTGAAAGGGAATGCCAAATTTATTTTCAATGAAGGGAGGTATGCACTTGAGGTCAATGAGGAAAATTCCCTGTTGCTTTACAATACGCAAATGGACCTGCCCCTGAATGTGGAGTTAGGCCCCAGGTCCTGGATGGTTTCCATAGTCCTGACCATTCGTAAATTTCATTCGTTATTTTCAAAGGAGGCGGACTATATCCCTTTTCTAAGTGCGGAAAACAAGGAGAAGAAGTATTATTCCCAGGAGGTCGTCTCACCTGCCATTGCGGTAATCTTGAGCCAGTTAATGAATTATAACCTGCACCCCTCTGTCAAAGCGCTTTATATCAGGGGGAAAGTGTACGAGCTCATTTCCATGTATTTTAACAGAAGTGAAGAGGTTGATACAGAGCAATGCCCTTTTTTGGTTGATGAAGATAATATTAAACGCATTCGACAGGCCAAGGAGATCATGATCTCCCGTATGGCCGAGCCCCCCACGCTTACAGAGCTATCGGAAGAAATTGGCTTGCCCATAAAAAAATTGAAAGAGGGTTTTAAGCATGTCTACGGAGATTCTGTTTTTAGTTTTCTCTTTGATTATAAGATGGATTATGCCAGGAAGATGCTGGAGACCAACAAGTACAATGTAAATGAAGTAGGGCTCAAAATAGGGTACAGTACGGGGAGTCATTTTATTGCTGCATTTAAAAAGAAATACGGTACCACCCCAAAGAAATATTTGACTTCCCTCGCCAATTGATATCTAAATAAAATCCCGATATTTAAGCCTTGGAGTCTCAGGCAGCATTAAAATGAACCTCAATCAAGTAACCGTCCCATCGGTAGACCTCGAAAAATCTGTCCGGTTTTATCAAAAACTTGGATTGCAACTTATCGTTGAATCAATGCCGGATTATGCCCGATTTGAATGCCCGGAGGGAGAAACCACCTTTTCAATACATAAAGTGGCCATTTTGCCTGAAGGTGATGGAATTTATGTGTATTTTGAATGCGAGGATCTTGATGCGGAAGTGGGCAGGTTAATGCGCAACGGTATAGAATTTGAAGAACTTCCCAATGATAAAAGATGGCTGTGGAGGGAGGCGAGGTTAAGAGACCCCGACCACAATCAGATCATTTTGTTTTATGGGGGAGAAAACCGGAAAACCCCGCCCTGGAGATTAAATCAGACACAATAAATATAAGATCATGAAATTAAGAACCATCCTATTTGTAGTAGTGGCAATTGTCCTGACTTCCTGTAAGGAAAGAAAGCAACAGACCACGGGTATCGCAGAAGCAAATGTAACCATCGGCACAGCGGATCAGATTTTGGTTTTTACGGCCACCAACGGATATCGTCATCAATCTATCGAAAAAGGCGTGGCTACACTGCAGGCATTGGGGAAGGATAATGGATTTGCTGTTACCCAAACCGAGGATTCGTTGCAATTCAATAATGAAAATTTGAAAAAATATCAAACTGTACTTTTTTTGAGTACAACTCAGGACGTCCTGGGGCCGGAGCAGGAAGAGGCTTTTAAAAACTATATTAACGGTGGAGGAAGTTTCATGGGTATTCACGCGGCCACCGATACGGAATACCAGTGGCCCTGGTATGGCCAACTTGTCGGCGCCTATTTTAAAAGTCACCCAAAACAACAGGAGGCCAGAATAGAGGTGGTTGACCAAAGCCACCCTTCCACAGCGCACCTCCAGGCCAGCTGGATGCACTTTGATGAATGGTATAACTTTAAAGATATCAATCCAAATCTCAACATCCTTATGAAATTGGATGAGGGCAGTTATAAGGGAGGAGAAAATGGTAATAACCATCCCATTGCCTGGTATCACGAATTTGACGGTGGCAGGGCTTTTTATACCGGATTAGGCCATACCGAAGAGGCGTATGACAACGATCAGTTCAGGAAGCATCTGTTAGGTGGCATCCTGTATTGTCTGGGGCGATAGGATGCTCCCGTCCCGGATTTCTCACCTTTGGTCATACCCCCGGCCGGCAGCTGCCAGCAACCCTCAAAGGGAGGTAGCCCGATTGTTAACTTCTTCCGGGTTCATAAGGGTCGCGCTACCATGATCCCCGTATTATTCTTTATCTTCCGGAGATAGTCTGTAAGGGGCAGTTCGGATACTTTTACCTGCCCCGCTGAAGAGGCATGCAATAAATGGATCCGCCCGTCTTTTTCCCTGGTTGCAATCCCGGTGTGGGTAATGTCCAAACCTTCAATGGAGGTGGTTAACGCAATAATGTCCCCTGATTGTATCAAATGTTCCCTGTTTTCGATGTCATCCTGCCCTAATACGCAGATAGGCCGCCCGTTCAGGTAGTTTTCGGATTGCTTCATCTTTTTAAAATTTTCATCATCACTCAAAAAGGGATAAAGCTCCCTGTGGGTACTCATAAAATGGATTTCTTTTGTGATTTCTATTCCCCCGATGCCTGAAGTGATGTCTTTCAGGAGCCCTTTTTTTTCATTGTTGGCGATCCATTCAGAAAAATAGTGCAGCCGCGAGGCATAACCATCTAATTTACCGTCTTTATATCGGATCTTTTCAAGGGTTTCCGTGAAATCATCAAAATGGGTCTTCCCATTTTTCAACAAAAGGGAAAATGTCAATACGTTCTCAACAAAGGTCGTGCAATCCAGCCCGCTGAGGTTAATGACCAGAGATTCTGTTTCTCCAATTTCCAGCGTTTTAGCAACATAGGGGGTGCCTAAAAAGGTTTTGCCCACCGCAACCAGGGTCTTCCCGAAATCCTTATCCATCAATCCATCGATGGCTGTAATCTTGTCGTTAAATGCTTGCTTGTCCCGCTGCGAACAAATGACATTCTGGGCATGGGAAGCCTGCAGCATCAGGCAGCATAAAAGGTACAGG
>DATGCB010000021.1:0-2826 GCA_035312365.1 Eudoraea sp.
TCCAGGGTGTTGTGCAAAAGGTTAAAGATACCAAAGTCATTATCTTTGGAAATGAGGTCCTATTGCCCTTTGACCCCAGCTCCGCCATCCGGTTTCATCGAAAATTCCTCCCCTTTCATGCCAATGGCCTCACCTTTAAAGCATTCCTCAAATCGGGGAAGGTAAAATCGAAAACCTATTATTCGATCGGTGGCGGATTTGTGGTGGTTGAAGAGCGAAAAAATGCCAAACGCAACCTGGAGAGTTTTAGGGCCTTTCCTTTTCCCGTGGAAAAAGGGACCGAACTACTGCGGTATTGCAGTCGGGAAGGCAGATCGATCTCCGGAATTGTGCTGGAAAACGAGCGGGCATTAAGATCGGATAAAGAGATTGACAAAGGATTGCTGCGCGTTTGGGAAACCATGCTGGAATGTATGTACATCGGTTGCCATACAGAGGGAATCCTGCCCGGAGGGCTTAATGTACAGCGGCGTGCCTATGGCTTAAACCAAAGTCTGCTGGGAGACAACAGCACTTATGAAGGTTCCCGGGAATGGATGGAGGCCATCCGGAATACCGAGGTAAAATTCAGGCAAATATTAAAATGGGTCAGCTGTTTTGCGCTTGCCGTCAACGAAGTCAATGCTGCTTTGGGACGAGTTGTAACGGCACCCACAAATGGCAGTGCAGGCGTCATCCCGGCAGTCCTTATGTATTATATGGTCATAGAAAACCATGAAGCTGACTTTCATCACATAAAAAAATTCTTATTGGTCGCCGGGGAAATTGGCAGTATTTTTAAAAAGGGTGCTACCATATCGGCCGCCATGGGCGGCTGTCAGGCGGAGATCGGGGTTTCATCTGCAATGGCGGCCGGGGCGTTAACAGAGCTACTCGGAGGGACACCGGAACAGGTTCTGATGGCCGCTGAAATTGCCATGGAACACCATTTGGGGCTTACCTGCGATCCTATCGGGGGCCTTGTTCAGATTCCCTGTATTGAACGTAATTGTATGGGGGCGATAAAGGCCATTAATGCAGCCGAGCTGGCGATAGGCTCCGACCCTATGGACGCCAAAGTCTCCCTGGATAAAGTTGTAATGACCATGTGGGAAACAGCAAAAGACATGAATTCCAAATACAAAGAGACTTCAGAAGGCGGCTTGGCTGTCGGTGTTTCTTTAAGCGATTGTTAGCAACCTGCATCTTACGTCACAAAAGGCACCGGTCAGAGGATGTACCGGATGCAAATATGGCCCTGCCCGATTTAAACTAAGGTAACATTGGCCGGCCGGGAATTTAAGTATTCATAATCGTTCCATAATTCAGGGGCAACATTGGGCATATATCTTTGAGCCATGTTTTAAGGCCAACGATGAAACCCCACCTCACCCCTGTATTGTTCATTACGCTGCTGGCTGTATTGCTCGTTGCGAGGTTCAGCGACAATCAAATGCAATTGCAAACCGGGGATATTGCCTTTATAGCCTGGAAGACCAATGGCAGGGATGGTTTCGCCCTGCTTACGTTTAAGGATATTAAACCAAAGACCCAAATATTCTTTACCGATGCCGAATGGAATGGCACTCATTTCGGACCCGGGGAGAATACCCTGACCTGGCTGTCTGACAAAGGACTCATTTTGGCAGGATCCGTAATCGTTTTTGAAGACATTAACTACCACCCGAGAGTTTCCCGTGGTTCCCTGAAAGGAGAAATGAAACTAAACCCCGATCGGGAAGCGATATTTGCATATGTTGGTTCAGGGCCGAAAATGCCGTCTCATTTCCTGGCCGCAGTAGCTAATTCCCCGGAAGGATTCGGCACGTTGGTCCATACGGGATTAAAAGAACGAAATGCACTTATAATTTATCCGGAAGGCACTTATTTTGCTGAATATCAAGGCCCAAGGAGGCATCTGGAAAAGGAGCACGCCCTGGAAGCTATTTCAATGGCAGGGAATTACCTGTTCAATCCCGCCAAGGAGTATCCAAAAGACGAAAGCCAAAAGCTATCTGCCGTTTTTAACCGGCGACATTTTTCATTTATTTCTTCGGTTAAATAGCAGCTTTTGAGCCCTGGTTTATGTCCCCTTTTTCCGGAGTTCACATAACTTATACTCCTATCAATCCTATAAATCTTAATTTTCACTACATTTATTGCATCTACCAATTTTTCTAATTCATAAAGATCATGAACCATACCGATTCGAGCAAAAAAAGTACGTCCCGCAGAACATTCATTAAAAAAGGTGCAATGGCTTCCTCCATATTTATCGTACCCAGACATGTCCTCGGCGGGGCAGGATACCTGGCACCGAGCGACCGGTTGCGTTTGGCAGCCATTGGTGCAGGAGGAAAAGGATCGAGCGATATTTTACATGCGTCCGTGGATGGAAGGGAAAAGGTGATCGCACTTTGCGATGTGGATTTTTCCGGATCTGCGAGGCGCTCAGTAGAGAGATTTCCAAAGGCGAAATTATACAATGACTATCGGGTGATGCTGGAAAAAGAGAGGATTGATGCTGTAACTATTTCCACTCCTGATCATGTTCACGGACCTGCAGCTTCCTTTGCCATGGAAAGGGGCATTCATGTATATGTGCAAAAACCAATGACCCATAACATCCGGGAGGCCCGTATGCTGACCGAGATGGCGCGCAGTAATGAAATTGTGAGCCAGATGGGGAATCAGGGAGGCTCCAATCCCCTCCTCGATATGGTTCAAAAGTGGGTAGATTCAGGGGTTATCGGAAACATTTCAAAAGTTCAGGTATGGACCAACAGGCCCGTGTGGCCCCAGGGATATGCCATGCCCGATCCGGATCCTGCGCAAAAGCCAGAGGAT
>DATGCB010000022.1:0-3213 GCA_035312365.1 Eudoraea sp.
GCGGACCGTCTGTGTGAAATGCTGGCAACTTTTCAAAAAGTGATCTTCAAAAAATTGGAGGAAGGATAAAAGTCTTTATTCAGCTTCCGGATGAAAGTCGTTCCAAAAGATAGTCAGGACATTTTACAGGTTTCTTTTTTACCATATCCATAAATACCAAAACGGTGTTTGCCTGCACTAAAATTTCGCCGGCTTCATTGTGAATTTCATAGTCGAATTCTATCCTTACGGAAGGGGTACTTTTTAGTCTGGTAATCACCGTAATAAGGTCATCATAAACCGCTGATTTTTTAAAATTCATCGCTAAGGAAATTACAGGGAGCATAATACCGTTTTCTTCCATTTTTTTGTAAGAAATCCCAAATGAACGTAACCATTCAACCCTTCCCATCTCCAAGTATTGCGCATAATTCCCGTGATACACAACTCCCATTTGATCAGTTTCGGCATAGCGAACCCTAAAAGATATTTCATTAAAATGCATGATGTTTCGGGTAAAAATTATATATTTAAGAAGTTACGTAAGCTAGTCTTGGAACATGCAAAAAAAAAAGGGAAAATTCAACCCTAAATGATTTTTTTTTTAGCTTTTTTGTTCACATATTTGTCTCACTTTAAGAAGGCCGGTAAAGCTGTCCTTTCCACGACCAACTAACTTAGTCTCTAACCAGCAAAATAAGACGAACTTTAAAATGGGTGTTACTGCTAATTCCGTATGGAAAAATTGTTTGGTTTTTATCCAAGATAACATCCAAAAGCAGGCATTCAAAACATGGTTCGAGCCTATTAAGCCCATAAAGTTAGCAGACAATGCACTGAGTATTCAGGTTCCCAGTAAATTTTTTTATGAGTGGCTGGAAGAGCACTATGTGAAGTTGCTCAAAGTGGCTTTAACCAAGGAATTGGGGGAAAATGCCAAACTGGTTTACATCATTAAGATGGAAAATACCTACGGAAACCGAGAACCGTTTACCGAACGAATACCAAGTACCAACAGAGCAGGGGTATCCTCCCAGGAAATGGACGTACCCATCAAGTCCAAAAACCCTGAACTCAAGAACCCTTTTGTGATTCCCGGGATACGCAATATAAAGATAGAATCTCAACTGAATCCCAATTACAACTTTGATAATTTTTTAGAGGGGGATTCCAACAGGCTGGCGAGGTCTGCAGGCATGGCGGTGGCCAACAAACCAGGGGGCACGTCATTTAATCCATTATTGGTCTTTGGCGGTGTAGGCCTGGGAAAAACCCATTTGGCGCATGCCATTGGCGTTGAAATAAAGGACAAATATCCCGAACGAACGGTATTGTACATCGCTGCGGAGAAATTCACGCAGCAATACATTGAGTCGGTTAAGAAGAATACCCGCAACGATTTTATCCATTTTTATCAATTGATCGACGTGCTTATCATAGACGATGTGCAGTTTTTGTCAGGGAAATCAGGAACTCAGGACGTTTTCTTCCATATTTTCAACCACTTGCATCAAAACGGGAAACAGGTCATCTTAACTTCGGATAAAGCACCTGTAGACATGCAGGATATTGAACAGCGTCTGTTATCCAGGTTTAAGTGGGGATTATCCGCAGAACTTCAAAATCCGGATTACGAAACACGGATCTCCATCCTCAGGAATAAATTGTACCGGGACGGGGTTGAAATGCCCGACGATATTGTGGAATATGTCGCCAAACATATCAAAACAAACATTCGGGAACTGGAGGGAGCCATCATCTCCCTCATTGCACAATCTTCTTTCAATAAAAAGGAAGTAACCCTGGAACTGGCGCAACTGGTTGTGGAAAAATTTGTTAAAAATACAAAGCGCGAAGTGTCCATAGATTACATTCAAAAAGTAGTTTCCGACTATTTTGAAATGGACGTGGCCACCCTGCAGTCCAAAACAAGAAAACGCCATATTGTTCAGGCTAGGCAACTTGCCATGTTCTTTGCAAAAAAGTTTACCAAAGCTTCCCTGGCAAGTATTGGCTCTCAAATAGGAAAAAGGGACCATGCGACCGTATTGCACGCCTGTAAAACTGTGGACAACCTTGCTGAAACCGATAAGCAGTTCCGAAAATATATTGAAGATCTAACCAAGAAATTCTCCTGAATACCCGATGCGGACCAACGTTTTAATGGTTTGCCTGGGAAATATTTGCAGGTCCCCGCTGGCCGAAGGCCTCCTCAGGTCTAAGGTGGATCCTGCCCGCGTTTTTATTGATTCGGCAGGTACGGGAGGTTACCATATAGGTGAGAGACCCGATCCCAGATCTGTTGCAGTTGCCAAAAAGTACGGCGTGGATATCAATGCACAGCGGTGTCGCAAATTTAAAGCGGAAGATTTTAGCAAATTTGATATCATTTATGCCATGGACCAAAGCAATTACAATAACATTGTTGCCCTTGCAAATTCGGAGGCGGACATAGGCAAGGTGAAGTTACTGCTTGAGGAAGTTGGTATGGGAATTCGGGAAGTCCCTGATCCCTATTACGGTGGAGAACACGGTTTTGAAAATGTTTACCAATTGATTGACAAAGCCTGTAGTGCAATTGCTGAGCGTTTAAACAATTCCTAACCCGATGGCCAGAAACAAACAGGGAAACGGTTCTTTATTTTTAATTCCCAGTACCCTGGGGGACAATGAGCCTCTGGAAGTGCTCCCGATATCCATTAAAAGGGCCATTGAAGAGATCAACTATTTCATTGTCGAACACGAAAAAACTGCACGCCGCTTCATCAAGAAAATAAGCCCGAGAAAATCCCAGTCAGGATTACGCATAGAACTTTTGAATAAGTTTACGGAACCGGGTTCAATAACGTCTTTCCTGAATCCTTGCCTTCAGGGCGAAAACATCGGTATTTTATCAGAGGCCGGATGCCCCGGAATCGCTGATCCCGGTGCCGATGTCGTCAGAATAGCCCATGAAAAGGGAATTAAGGTAGTACCGCTGGTTGGGCCATCTTCAATCATTTTAGCATTGATGGCGAGCGGCCTGAATGGGCAGAGTTTTGCCTTTAACGGATATTTGCCCATTGAGGCGTCTGAGCGAAAAAAGGCCATCAAGGCATTTGAAAGATTATCGAGGGAAAGGGGACAATCACAGCTCTTTATTGAGACCCCCTACCGCAATGACGTGCTGCTCAGCGAATTTCTTAAAGTGATGTCAGATACGACGATGCTTTGCATTGCCACGGATATTACATT
>DATGCB010000023.1:0-7463 GCA_035312365.1 Eudoraea sp.
CTCCTCTTGTTTTTGGCCCTGCTTTCATGTAGCGGCACCCCGGATAAAGCAGTAAACGATGATCGTCCCAATATCCTTATCCTGGTCGCGGATGACCTGGGCTATTCGGATCTGGGTTGCTTTGGAGGGGAAATAAAAACCCCTAACATCGATCAGCTCGCAAGCCATGGAATCCTTTTTAGCCGGTTTCATACGGCGCCCATGTGTGCGCCGACCCGGGCGATGCTCCTGACGGGAAATGACAACCATATTGCAGGCGTTGGGCGGCAGGCCCTACAGGTAAATGTCTTTGGCTACGAAGGCCGTATCACCGACAGGGTAGCCACAATGCCCGACCTGCTCAGAAAAGATGGATATCACACGCTAATGGCCGGGAAATGGCACCTTGGTCAAAGTCCTGAAGCCAATCCAAGTCAATTGGGTTTTGAACATTCATTTGTCCTGCTTGAGGGGGTAGGCAACCATTTCAACGCCCAGGGGATTTTCGGGGACAATGTGCCCTCACATTATACAGAAGATGGGGAAGTGACCCAATGGCCCGACGGGCAATATTCCACGGATGTTTATACAGACAAATTATTGGGTTTTATTGACAGGTACAGGCATGATCCCGCACCGTTCTTTGCCTATGCCGCCTATACGGCCCCACACTGGCCCCTGCAGGTAGATGAGCAACACTGGAAAAAATATGAAGGACAATATGCGGAGGGCTATGAGCATTTGAGGGATGAACGTTTTGAGCAACTGAAAAAAAATGGACTCATCCCGGAAAAATCGGAGTTACCGCCCCTCCACCCTTCCATAACACCCTGGAAAAGCCTCACTGCGGAAGAGCAGAAAAAAGAATCCCGTAAAATGGAGCTCTATGCGGGAATGATCGATAATCTCGACGTAAATATAGGGCGTATTATCAGTCATTTAAAGGAAATAGGGGAGTATGAAAACACCCTGATTATCTTTATCTCAGACAATGGGGCAGCCGGGGAAGATTATTACAACGATGCCAACATCAGACCCTATATAAATCCATATTTCAACGACGATTACGAGACTATGGGAAGACCCGAATCCTTTGTTTCCTACGGGCCGCAGTGGGCGGAGGCTGGGTCCGCCCCTTTTAAGTATTATAAGGAATACACCACCAACGGGGGCATTATTGCGCCGATGATCATCTCGGGACCCCTGATTGAAAAAAGCTCAGGCAGGCAAGACATCTTCGTTTCTGTCATGGATATAGCGCCTACCATCTATGAATTTAGCGGTACGTCCTATCCATCCCATTGGAAAGGCAACCGAATCTACCCCCTTCTGGGCAAATCAATGTATCCCCTATTGTCGGGCGCCGCAAAAAAAGTCCATACACAGGAGGATGTATTTGCTTTGGAACATACTGGTTATACCATGTTGCGAAAAGGTCACTGGAAAATCACGAACAGCGTGCGCCCATTTGATGAGTCGAATTTCGGACTATATGATCTTTCCGTTGACCTGGGGGAAAACCATGACCTGAAAAATATAAATAGGGAGAAATACCGGGAACTGCTGGAGGATTGGAACAGGTTTTCAAGTGAGGTACGGCTGCAGCTCCCGAGATAAAAACGTCAATATGCGCTTAATATTTTTATACCTGGCTATTTGATGGGGCACAAGGAGTTTTATTTATTAACTTACATCTTTCGGCTATTCTGATGATTTCTCGTTTAACTCTTCTTATCTTCCTATGTCTTGTGGTGGCCCCGTTAAGCTGCCGGGAAAAAGAACCTATGAAGCAGCTGTTTTATTTGCACGGGATGATTATAGAAACACAGGGAATCAATGCAGTAAGTGAGGCGTTCGGCCCTTATAAATATCAGCAGATCATAGATTCCCTGAAGGCAACAGGGCATGAAGTCCACAATGAAGTACGAACCACCAAAACTGATTTTAACGCTTTTTGCCAGAAGGTCTCCCGACAAATTGATCAATTGATTGAGGAGGGCGTTCAGCCCAAAGATATCTCGGTGATCGGAGCCTCAAAAGGCGGAATGATGGCTATGATGATCTCAGATCTCAATAAGCATCCTGTAAACTATATCCTGTTGGGGGCCAACAGCGATCGTACAGAACAAAATTTTGACTGGAATTTACACGGGAGGATCCTGGGTATTTATGAAAAATCGGATGCCATCGCGGGGAAGGACTACACCTATTGGATAGAGCGGTCATCCGAAGCCATGGAATTTCAACAACTGGAAATAAATACAGGCCTGGGGCATGGTTTTTTGTACACCCCGCATGACGCATGGCTGGGCCCCGCTAAAAACTGGATAAATGGCAACCCCTAATTTATGGATAACAATCTATGGCCTCACGGCAATTATTCTCCCGATTCAATATATATACCATTCAATTCATTCAACTAAATTAAACACAAGCGCATGAAAAAATTATGTTATTGTATCGCCTCAATCGTACTATTGGGGCTGATCCTGGAATGCAGTGATCAAAAGCCCGAAGCGGAGAAACCAGGCCGCGATATGTTCGGGCACAAAGTCAAACGGGGTCTGACCAAAACTACGGAAGGACTGAGCCCGGGCTATGTATTGTTCTCTGTCCCAAACTCAGGATCCAACTATCTTATCAACCGGAATGGGGAAGTAGTACACGAATGGAAAGGCACGTATACAGGCTTTAACCCCTATCTTTTGGATGATGGTTCAATTATGGTCGGGGAAAACGATCCGGACTATCCTGTTTTCGGGTTTGGTGGGCCTTACGGGCGGATCCAGAAGATCAGTTGGGACGGGAAAATCAGCTGGGATTTTGAGTTGGCCGACAGAAAACAGATTTTGCACCATGATTTTGCCATTAAACCGAACGGCAATCTGCTCGTAATTGCCTATGAGGCCACCTCCTATGACGAGGCGCTTGCCATGGGGCGCGCACCCCATTTAATTCCGCACTCCGGACCCTGGCTGGAAAAAATCCTTGAATTAAAACCCCAGGAATCCGATGGGATGGAAATCGTATGGGAATGGTACGTAAAAGATCATCTTATCCAGGACCTGGACGAAAATAAACCGAATTACGGGGATCCTTCAGAACATCCTGAATTGATTAATTTTAACATGGGTGATTCCATCCCTGAAGCGATAAGCCAGGATAGCCTTGAAACCCTGAAAGCCATGGGCAGGGGCGGCCGGAACCTGACCCGTTTTAACCCCAAGTCGGATATCTATCACTTTAATGCCATCAACTATAACCCCAAATTAGAGCAGATTGCAATTAGTTCCCCTGAATTGTCTGAAATATTCATCCTGGACCAAAGTACCACCACCGGGGAAGCTGCCACGCATGAGGGGGGAAGATCAGGCAAAGGGGGTGACCTGCTCTACCGCTGGGGCAACCCTGAGAACTATCATCATGGGGACTCAACCGACCGCCGCTTATATTACCAGCACGATGTTCGCTGGGTGGAAGAAGGGAAGCCAGGTGCCGGCAACCTTACACTCTTCAATAATGGGGTTCCAAATGGCCCGGACACCCTGGAATATTCGGCCATTTACGAATTAGAAACACCCATAGGACCGGATGGCAACTATGCGTTAAAGCCCGATGGCCGTTATGGCCCTGATGATTTGGCATGGATCTATGTTGCCAGGGATACGCTTTCTTTTTGGGGCAGTTTTATTTCCGGTGCCCACAGAATGAAAAATGGGAATACCTTTATCAATGAAGGCCCCAAGGGACGGTTTTTTGAAGTAACCCCTGAAAATGAGATCGTCTGGGAATACCTGAATCCGTTCCGGGGCGAGGCCCGAAAACCAAACGGAGACCCTAACGACCATATGCCAATGACTTTCAGTACTTTCCGGGCGACGTTTATTCCTGCTGATCATCCGGCATTGGACGGAAAGGAATTAAAACCGATAGAGCCGCAGCCTGAAATTTATAAAATGCCGCCCCCTCCTAAAGAAAAGGAAGAATAACAGGGAAGCTAACGGCATTCTAATGGAGCACCAATAATTTCCACATTAAAAGTTGTCCCGATTGCCATCGGGACAACTTCTTTCAGATCTGACGGAATACTTTTGTCCTGAACAAAATTCAGAAACGGAACCGTTGGGTTGTTATTTAGTCATGGTCACGTTGGCCGAAATCATAACCTCTACCTCCGGCGTTGCCGGGTTGCTATCCAAATCGAAAAAAAGCCCGTCGCCAAGTGAGGCATTCAATGTTGTTTCTGAAATGGAATTGATGGTGATGAGTATGGTAGCGGGCCCTTCAAAGAGTGTCAGGGTAGTCTCATCCGCGCTCAGGCTCCATGTTCCACTATCGGATGCACTCAGGAAATCCGACACATATGTATTGTCTGCATTTAATGTAAGGGAACCGGTTAGGTCTGCTGCCAGTGCTGCTTCCAAAATAGCAAACTGTGTGGCTGCATCCGCCGGTGACAGCCCAACCACGTCAACGAGATAATCCACTACCGACAGGCCCCCCACAGAATATTCAAGGCTAAATTCCACGGTAGTCCAGACTCCTATCAATAGTTCGGCGGTGCCCAATTCACCGTCGTCGCAAACTCCTTCGCCATCAGGATGGATTGCGGGATCATTGTCATCGCAGTCCGTTGCGCTACAAGAATTATCAATGTCAAAATAGCCATCCCCATCCATATCTACCGCATCTCCATGTCCCTGATGGGCAGGAACCGCATTGCTGCTTATATTGATGATGTGGTTATTATGGCAAACATCTATTTTTTGATTGGCGCCCTTGACAGCAACCCCCGAATGAAGCATTTTAGTTTGATTTTCAATACCAGATTCATCTTTTTGACAAGCACAAAAAACAATGAACAGGCTGAGGAATAGCGGAAGGGTAATACCCTTTGATCTGAACGTTTTCATAATGGTGAGGTTTAAGGATATAATTAAATTGTTTTATCGTCTATCAGGATGCTGCCGATCATCTGCCTGCAAATATATCAGGGTACCTTAAACAGGCGATCCTGCTGTTTTAAAAGGGGGGGAATTTATCTGAATTTCAACCAAAGGATACCAACCTTTAGGGATTGAAACAGGATTACAAGGTATTGTATAAATGCAGGGGACTGTTATCTAAATATACTAAAATAACATTTAAAAACAGGCCAGAATAGTAATCTCCGTCTCACCGGCTTTTCACCGTTCCGGTATATTTCTAATGCGAAAAGTGCCTGTTTTTCAGTGACAAAAGTATTTTCTCCGATGAACTGCATAGAAAATTCGTCCAAACCACAACTTTCCGTGCTTTCACAACAATTTACAGGTCTTTGGCCCTATTAAATTGTACCTTAAATGGAAAGAAACATTAATAATAGTTGTGTTATGGAAAAGTATTCAAACAATAACGGTCCCCTGCATACCATTCTATCTGTATTAAATATTGGCCTGGAGGTGATCCTTGCATTAATTGCCCTGGGATTCATAATCGGCCTGTATGAAGCGATAAGTTAACTGCTTTAGGAAATTTAAAAAAAGTCTGTTGACAATGGGTCATTGTCAATAGAACATTAAAAGTCTTTTGTTTAAAGAAAGCTTTTTTAGTCCGACGCGTGCTTTTGCGTGTAAATTTCCCAACTGTTCATAATCGTTGTCCGAACAAATCAATCATATAAAGCGGTTTGGTACCTGGTATTTAAATGTCCATCGTCCCCTATCCTGAACGAGTTTAAAAAATGTGAAGACGCTATCTGAAACCGTGCATCGCAGATAAACCGGAGCGCTGGGAAAAATCTATATTTGTGATACTATGCCCCATGAACTGGTATTTTTTCACACCCCCCGGTACAAACTGGTACTGAGCTTTGTCATCGGCCTGTTCCTTTATATATTCTTACTTGCCTTCCTGCCTTTTGGCGTCGACAATTACAACCCGAACCACAGCTACAGCTTAGAATTCCTATTTGAACTGGGCTATTTTATTCCTATTACCAGCCTAATCTCGCTTTTTAATGAATTTGGTATTAAATCCTTATTTAAAAAGCACCTGTCCTATGGTTTTATTATCGGTTGGACGCTCTGGAGCTTTGTTTTACTAGGCCTGGTTATCTTCATTACCTATAATTACCTGGGTGATTGGCACGACTGGAAACTCAGTAGTGCGATCGGCTTTGTGGCCGACGTGTCTAAGATCCTTGTTTTTCCTATGGCAGGGACCTTCGTCTATTTCAGGTATAGGGCCCTGCAGGAAAAATTTGATGGTTTCCTGACCAATATTGAGCGTAGTATCGATGACCGGCAAATGATCCGTTTCACCGGCCAGGGTACAAAGGATAAAATCTCTGTCACGGTAGCAGACTTTTTGTATGCGAGGACCCAGGACAACTATGTTGAATTATACTTCCTGAAAAACGGACAATTGTCTAGGTTCCTTATCCGTTGCTCCATGACAGCTATGTATGATTCCCTGGAGTATGATTTCCTGGTCCGTTGCCACCGCTCCTATATGGTGAACCTTTACAATGTGGCTTCCATCAAAGGGAACCGGAACGATCTCAGGATCACCATGAGCCATGCGGAAGAGACGATCCCCGTTTCCAGGACCTATGTGGATGGTACCTTGGAAGGGTTAAAAAAATACAAGCATTTCCAATAGGGCCGTCATTTACCCCAAATACTCCCATTTAACCACAAAAAGGGGAAAATCCCGGTGCCCGCCCTTCACAGCCATTATATTCGCTCCATCATCAATCATTAAATCATACATCTTATGAAAACAACAATGAAAACCAGGAAGCAACTATTCACATCAACTCTTCTAAGCGGCCTATTTTGTCTGCTGCTCAACCCGGTACAATCACAGGAAAACAATGATCAAACCCACGCGATTTTACAAACTTTTGCAGCGAGTTACAGGATCGATCCCATGGCTATGTCTGCCACCTTCGGGGTTGCCCTGGGGGAGGACTGGTGGTATGTGGTTACGGAGCGAAAAGAGGAGGGGTACAAAGTTGGCAAGGAGAAACAGTATACCTTTCATAATTACGGCCCGCATCAGGTAAGCCTTCATAAAGGAAAACCAGAGACACCCACCTGGTATTTTAAGTTTGCGGATGCCTCGGTCCTGGAAAAAATTGATTCGAAATCCTGGACCGCGAGCACCGCCAATGCCCGTTCCACTCCGGCCGATGAAGTGGCCCTGGACATCCTTGCCATGGACGGATTTCAATTTACGGCGAAAACCGACGCCATCTCTTACCAGGTCCTGGAGCATTTCTGGAAGAAGGATGCCATAGAGATCACCCGTTTTGCCCGGGACAATTCGCTCCCCAGCCATGGGGCAGAATTGGTGTCACTCTATACCATGAAGGACAAACGCATAGGTTGGTTCAGCCTGGGCACGGATGAGGCCGCCAATGCAGACCAGCGCCTGGAAAAAGGGCAGGTTCCCAACCTCATGATCTTTACAAAAGGGAAGGGGAAGGGACTTTTCGGGGA
>DATGCB010000024.1:0-3218 GCA_035312365.1 Eudoraea sp.
TGAATAACAAGGACTAAGTACAGTTGAAAGGGAAAGACATAGAAAGTTGATTAACAGTTCAAATAAATAACATAAGCGACAAAAATGGCATCTAAAGTTATACAGGCATACTACGACGATGACGATGTGCTGATGCATGCCGTTAAAAAGGTAAAGGCAGCAAAGCATCACATTGAGGAGGTCTATTGTCCGTTCCCTGTACACGGCCTGGACAAGGCGATGGGATTGGCACCTACCAGGATTGCGATTACCTCCTTTATGTATGGCTGTCTTGGGTTGATTGTAGCGATTGTCATGATGGATTATATGATGATCGGCGTATGGCCACAGGATATCGGGGGTAAGCCCAGCTTTAGTTATATTGAGAATATGCCGGCTTTTGTACCGATCATGTTCGAGATGACGGTGTTTTTTGCTGCGCATTTAATGGTAATTACCTTTTACCTGAGAAGCAGGCTATGGCCGTTTAAAAAAGCTGAAAATCCGGATGTGAGAACTACGGACGACCATTTTGTAATGGAGATAGGTCTGCATGACAACGAAAAGGAACTGAAGGATTTGTTAATTGATACAGGTGCCGTTGAAATAAATGTTACAGAAAAGTAGTCTTATACCATGAATAATTTAAGCAAAATAGGAATTGTATTTGGACTGGTGTTCTCAATCTCTGCCTGTAAGTCGGACAATGCCCCCAACTATCAGTACTTTCCAAATATGTATGAAGCTGTGGGCTATGAATCATACGATGAGGTAGGCTTTTTACCCGATAACTCAGAGGCCCTGCATCCTGTGGAGAATACGATTCCCCGTGGCTATTCGCCCTATGAATTTGCTAACGATATTGAAGGCAAGGAATTATCCAGGGCAAAATTAAGTCCACTGGACTCGCTTCAGTCAGCGGCCAATTTGGCGAAAGGCAGGGAACTTTACGATATCTATTGTGCTATTTGTCACGGGCCCAAAGGCGATGGACAGGGAAATTTGGTCAAGCGCGAAAAGATTCTTGGGGTGCCTAATTATAACGATGCTGCAAGGAATATTTCTGTTGGCAGTACATACCACGTAATTTATTACGGCCTGAATTCGATGGGATCCTATGCAGTTCAGTTAAATCATCAGGAACGCTGGCAGGTTGCAGAGTATGTGATGGAATTGAAAAAGGACTTAACAAAATAATACATAGACTTAAAATATGTACACGTTTTCTAACAGATTAAAAATTGGGGCCTTTATTTTAATGGCCGCTGGAGCATTGGGCTTGGGTATAGGCTTTATTTCCGCGCCTGGCACAGTTGAGGAAGCAAAAGCGATAGTGGCATCCCAAAGTGATGGTCATGGCGATTCTCATGAGGCAGAATCAACCCATGTAACTGCTGCGGGGGCTGGGGGAGAACACGGTAGTACAATGGATCAGGCTGCTGGCCACGATGCTTCTCATGATGAACACCTGTTGCATCAACTTCAAAACAGGCCCTGGGCCGCTTTATATGTCGCTGCCTTCTTTTTCTTTATGATTGCTCTGGGGGTTCTGGCATTTTATGCCGTACAACGCGCATCTCAGGCGGGATGGGCTCCTTTGTTGTTTCGGGTAATGGAAGGGATAACGGCTTATCTGGTTCCGGGTGGGATCGTCATCTTTGTCATCCTTGTATTGTCTGTACTCCATATGAATCACCTGTTCCCATGGATGGACCCGGAAGTGGTGGCACATGATGAATTATTACAGAATAAGGCCGGTTACTTAAATCCGGTGTTCTTTCTCATCAGGGCACTTGTCTTCCTGGGGGGCTGGATCCTCTACCGTGAATATTCCCGAAAGTTCTCACTGGCACAGGACAAGGCTGATGACAATACCAATTTTAAAAAGAATTTCAGGATATCTGCTGCATTCCTCGTTTTTTACCTGGTTTCAGAATCTATCATGTCCTGGGATTGGATCATGAGCGTTGATCCGCACTGGTTCAGCACCTTGTTCGGATGGTATGTATTTGCCAGTATGTTTGTTTCAGGAATTACCGTGATAGCAATGGTAACTATCTATTTGAAATCGAGGGGTTATTTACCGGAGGTTAACGACAGTCATATTCACGATTTGGCAAAATTTATGTTTGGGATCAGCATCTTCTGGACCTACCTCTGGTTTGGGCAATTTATGTTGATCTGGTATGCCAATATCCCGGAAGAAGTCACCTATTTTGTTACCAGAATTGAAGATTATAAACTGCCATTTTTTGGAATGCTTGCAATGAATTTTGTTTTCCCTGTATTGCTGCTGATGAACAGTGATTATAAGCGCGTAAACTGGTTTGTGATCATGACAGGGATCGTTGTCCTAGCCGGGCACTATATGGATGTATTTAATATGATTATGCCAGCCACCGTTGGTGATCAATGGTATATCGGGATACCGGAGATTGGAGGAATATTGTTCTTTGCCGGATTGTTCATATTCTGGGTGTTTAGAGCATTGACTACAGCGCCCATGGCACCCGAACGCAATCCGTATATTGAGGAGAGCAGGCATTTTCATTATTAGTAAGTTTAAAGTATAATATCTGTTCATACAATGACTACATTTTTGACCATAGCTGTTTTAGTTTTAGTGGCAATTGCAATTTGGCAAATGACCAAAATATTTGAATTGTCACAACTCAGGGCGGCACATTCTGAAGTGGCCAGTGACAGGGATAACCGCTACAACGGTTATATGATGTTTGCCTTCCTTATCTTCATTTACGGGATCACCATATTTAGTTTTTGGAAATACAGTAAAACACTTTTACCTGAAGCCTCCTCGGCCCATGGCGGGGATTATGATTATTTGATGTTGATTTCCTTTGTGATCATCTTTTTTGTACAAACGATCACCCAGGCATTGTTGCATTACTTCGCCTATAAATACAGGGGAGAAGATGGTAAGAAAGCACTGTTCTATGCAGATAATGACCGGTTGGAATTTATATGGACCATCATCCCGGTGATCGTTTTGGCGGGACTTATATTATGGGGGTTGTATACATGGACGAACATCATGGATGTCAACGAAGAAGATGATCCGCTGATCGTGGAATTGTATGCCCAACAATTCAACTGGACCGCAAGGTATGGCGGAGATGACAATGTCCTGGGCGGAGCAAATGTACGAATGATCGATATTGACAGGGCCAATGTTTTAGGCCTTGATGAGGCAGATCCCAATGCTTCGGACGATGTCCTTG
>DATGCB010000025.1:0-3547 GCA_035312365.1 Eudoraea sp.
TTCCCTGTCTAATTGTACCAATTCATCAATTTTCCCGGTATCTGCCAGCCCTGTAAAATTATAACCGAAGAAACCATTTTCACCGGAGTTGACGTTTTCAGATTCAGGGACCAGCCCTTCGAGGAAGCCGTCTGCATGGTCAATGGAGGCATAACGGCTTTCAAGGGCATGGCGAATGCCGACATCCACCGGCACATGCCCGGAAAATTCGATCCCCACCTCGTTGGCTGTCCTGACGAGTTCATCAAATACCTCCCTTTTAATACCGGGATGAATTTTCAGGAAATCATACCCTGCCTGATGATAGGCTGTAACCTTGTTTCTGGCCTCTTCCGGGGTCTGAATTGAATTTCCGTTCAGCGACGGACTGGAGGTAAATATGCGTGGGCTTAACAATCCCCCTGCTGCTGCTTTTGCTCTCATTTCGAGGTGCGATGGATGACCCAACATTCCTCTGATCGTGGTAATGCCATTAGAGAGATACAGGAAAAGTGTTTCCTCGATACGCTCGCGCGGCGTGTCGGGGGAAGGAATATGCGCATGCATTTCAGCCAATCCGGGAAGGGCAAATTTGCCATTGCCATTAATTTGCAAGGTGTAGTCCTCCGGATTTTCAACGACCCCGGATATTTTTTTTATTTTTCCGGAGTCAATCACAATTTGTTGGCCCTGCAAAATATTTCCCGTCCGAACATCGACAATACTGACGTCTGAGATGAGAATGGCGGTGGGGCTTACATTTTCCTGTGCCCTGTTGCAGGACACAATAAACAATACAATGATTCCTAAGAGTACTCTGTTCATGATTCAATAGTTTAAACTGAGAATAACTTTTTCCATGTACGCCGGTCTAAAATTCCTGCTTTGCCGGGGCCTCCGAGATTAAGTCCCCCGCATTGCCTTTAGGCAGGAACCGGGTAATCCACGAAACGTTCCATTGCCGGCACATTCCTTGTATCACCCATTCCGGGATTTTATATTGTCGGCACAATACCGTATAATTTCTGTGATGCGTTTTTGCCGGGTTTCTGTTCGCTTTGCGTGGTTCAACCAATACAAATAACTCTTTTTTTGCCCCCGGGTAAAATTTTTAAAATTTTCAAAAGCCCCGGGGGCGCCGGCAAACGCCAATTTAAGATCTTCGGGAATCACGCCCTTCTCCACATCATCCAGTGCGGTCCATGATCCATTTTTTTTGGCGGCATTTATCCTGGCAAGACCACTTCTGTGCATCAGGTCCTGCCCTATTAATTCCCTAATGTGCGTTTTGTTCACCTTGCTCCAGGCGCTGTTGGGTTTCCGCGGGCAGAAATATTGCCTTCTCTTGCCATTACCAAGACTTTTCACTGTGCTGTCGATCCAGCCATAGCACAAGGCAACCTTCACCGCTTCTTCCCATCGCATGCTTTCTTCCTCATTTTCAACCTTATAAAAAATCAGATGTACGCCGGAGGAAGAACTGTGGTTTTCATGCAGCCATTGTCTCCATGTAGTATCATTTTTAAAATATAATTCAGCCTTCTTGTTCATATTCCATTATTCCTCACAAAATCATGGGCCACTGTGATAGATTCTTTGGTATTTCAAAGGAACAATATTTATCTTTAGCGCTTCATCAAATAAAGATAACCAATAAAATGAAAAATTGCTTTTGGATGGCAGCGTTGATAAGCTGCCTGTTAATTGTAGGTTGCGATAAAAAAAGGGGAGGTAAACCTAAGGTGCTTGTATTCTCTAAAACGATGGGTTTTAAGCATGCCTCTATCCCAAATGGGCTGGCTGCTATTCAAAAACTCGGTGCGGAGAACAACTTTGAGGTGGATACCACTAAAAATGCCGCCTTGTTTGAAGATGATATTTTAAAACAATATTCAGCAATAGTTTTTCTGAGCACCACCGGAAACGTTCTGGACCATAAACAGGAAGCCGCATTTGAGCGTTACCTTCAGGCCGGGGGAGGATATGTGGGGATACATGCGGCAACAGACACGGAATACGATTGGAATTGGTATGGTAAGCTGGTGGGGGGTTATTTTCAAAGCCACCCGTCCGGGACTCCTGAGGCGGATTTTGTCATCAGGGACAAGAATTTTGCCGCAACCTCCTTTTTTACGGATAGTATCTGGCATCGAACGGATGAAATGTACAATTTTAAAAAGTTAAATCCTGATGTCAAGGTTGTCATGACCATTGATGAAAGCACCTATGAAGGAGGTGAAAATGGTGAATATCACCCTATGAGCTGGTATCATGAATACGATGGGGGCCGTGCTTTTTATACCGCTTTGGGGCATACGGAAGAAAGCTATACGGACGAGCTGTATTTAAAGCATTTGCTCGGTGGGGTGCAATATGCTATCGGGGATAATTTGGAATTGGATTATACAAAGGCAAGTAGTCAGATCCCTCCGGATGCGGATAGGTTTACCAAAGTACCGTTGACTACAGGAGAATTTTTTGAGCCGACCGAAATGGCGATCCTGCCTAATAACGATGTCTTAATCTCTCAGCGACGGGGGCAAATAATGCGCTACAGTGCAGAAACCGGAGAACTCAGGGAAATAGCTGCCCTGGATGTTTATCATAAGACGCTGCATACGGAAGGAGTAAATGCTGAGGAAGGTCTTATGGGTTTACAAAAGGACCCCCACTTCGCGGAAAACCATTGGATATATCTTTACTATGCTCCGACGGGGGAGGCTTCGGTAAACCTTTTATCGCGTTTCAAATATATCGACGGTAATTTTGATCTGGCTTCTGAACAGGTCATCCTGGAAGTGGAGAGTCAGCGAGAAATTTGCTGCCATACCGGAGGGTCCATTGCTTTCGGGCCGGATGATCTTCTCTATCTGTCCACGGGCGATAATTCAACGCCTTTTGATGAAAAAGGGGCAGAGTTTGTAAATAAGGGGTATGCCCCCCTGAATGACCTGCCTGGCCACGAACAGTTTGATGCCCGCCGATCATCGGGCAACACCAATGATTTGCGTGGCAAAATATTGCGGATAAAGGTAATGGACGATGGATCTTACGAGATTCCGGAGGGGAATTTGTTCTCACCCGGTACCCCTAAGACCAGACCTGAGATCTATACCATGGGGCATCGTAATCCATACAGGATCTCTGTGGATCCAAAAAATGGATATGTGTACTGGGGTGATGTTGGCCCGGATGCCCGGGATGATGATATGGCAAACCGCGGGCCTCGGGGTTATGATGAAATGAACCAGGCCAGGGAAGCGGGGAATTTTGGCTGGCCACTTTTTATCGGCGATAACAAGCCCTATGTGGATTATGATTACGGGACAGGGGAAAGTGGAATACCCTTCGATCCAGAGAAACCCATCAACGATTCCCAAAACAATACCGGGCTTAGGGAACTTCCTGAAGCGAGGCCGGCCTATGTATTTTATCCGTATGCGGATACGGGGGATTTTCCCCAGGTAGGAAGCGGTGGCAGAAATGCCATGGCGGGCCCGGTATACTACGCGGATGTTTATCCGGGTAACCTTTCCATGCCGGGTTATTACGATGGAAAGGTGATTAT